>JACVXW010000108.1 GCA_015661135.1 Chloroflexota bacterium | reverse complement strand
GTGATCCGGGTAGATCGCGAGGAGCGCCGGGTCCGACTCCACGCCCTGGTAGAACCGGTCCACGAGCGCCTCGAAGAAGGGCACACCGCCAACGGACTCGAAGAGGGACTTGCGGGCCGGCACCCGATCGAGCGTGGGCTGGTAGGCGTCGGCGTCGGCGATCTCGTCGGGTCGGGCGGGGCGGATGGAGAGCGGCTCGGGCATCGCCGCGAGTGTACGGCGAGTGCTTCGCGCAGGCGTCAGGAGGTCTCAGGCGGGCCTCAGACGGGCCGCAGGCGGAAGGCAGGTCCCCGGCCGAGCCCCTCCGCGGGAGTTCCGTAGCGGAGGATCAGCGCTGTGACCGCCCGTGCCGCTTCCTCGCGGTCCAGCGGCTCGGCGACGGCATCCCAGGCGCGCTCGCCCATACGCACGCCGCAGCGGGGGTCCGCCTCGAGGTTCCGTGCCCAGTCCGCGTCGGGATCGCCCGCGGCGACGAGGAGACTTCCGTCGGGCTCGTCCACGAACCCGACCGCGACCGCGACCTCGCGCCCGGAGACGCGTCCCCGGGTCACGATCCGGACCACCTTGCCCCATTCGGTCAGCTGCTCGCCGATCTCGTCGGCGGGTCGCTCGGCGTCTTCCACGCGCATATCATCGCGCCAATGCCCGCCGACCTCGAACTGTGCCACCTGCCGGCAACCGAGGCACTCCGCCGATTCCGAGCCCGGACCCTCTCGCCGGTGGAGCTGATGACCGCGATCATCACCCGGGCCGAGGCGGTCGACGGCGCAGTGAATGCGCTCGTGGTGCGTCACTTCGAGCGGGCGATGGGGCAGGCTCGCGAGGCGGAGGCGCGCTACATGGGCCACGGGCCGGAGCCGCGGCCGCTCGAGGGCCTGCCGGTGGGGATCAAGGACGAGGTGCCGATCGAGGGCGACCCCTGCTCCGGCGGCTCGCTCGTGACGAAGGACGACATCGCGGACCACAGCGCGCCCATCGCGGAGCGGATCCTGGCCGCGGGCGGCATCGTCCACGCGCGGACGGCAACCCCCGAGTTCTCCACCGCCGGCTTCACCCACTCTCGCCTGTGGGGCGTGACCGTGACGCCGTGGAACCCGGGCTACTCGTCGGGCGGCTCGTCCGGTGGATCCGCCGCGGCGCTTGCCTCGGGGACCGCGACCCTCGCCAGCGGCTCGGACATCGGCGGCTCCATCCGCATTCCGGCGGCATTCTGCGGCGTCGTCGGCTTCAAGCCGCCGTTCGGCCGCGTGCCGGTGGACCCGCCGTTCAACCTGGACCAGTACTGTCATGACGGGCCGATGGCGCGCACGGTCGCCGACGCGGCCCTGCTCGAGAACGTCATCGCCGGTCCGCATCGCAACGACATCGTCTCGCTCCGTCCGAAGGTGATCCTTCCCGATCACCTGGAGGGCATCCGCGGGCTGCGCGTCGGGTTGTCGGTCAACCTCGGCGACTATCCGATCGATCCGGACGTCGAGCGCGAGACGCGGGCCGCAGCCGCTGCGCTGCGCGACGCGGGGGCGACGGTCGTCGAAGTAGATCCGGGGCTGTCCCACCTCGAGGTGACCGAGCTGATGCTCGCCCACTTCGGCCTGCTCTGGGCGGACGGCCTGGCGAAGGTCGTCGTTGCCCATCCCGACCTCGTCACGCCGTATCTCGTGGCGCTGGTGCGGCGCGGCCAGGAGGCCCTCTCCCGCGTCGGCGCGTACGGCGGGCTGGAGCGCGAGGCCGCGGTCCAGGCGCGGATCCTGGCGGTGCTCGAGACGGTGGACGTGATGATCTGCCCGACGACCTCCGTCGCGGGCCTGCCGGCCGGGGACGACCTCGCCGACGGTCCGTTCATATCGCCCGCCGGCCGGCTCCACGACTACTTCTTCGACTGGTCGCTCACACCGCCGTTCAACATCGCCAGCCGCTGCCCGGTCCTCGCCGTGCCGTCCGGGATGTCCGACGCGGGCGTGCCGACCGGCCTCCAGATCGTGGGCCGGACCTACGACGACGAGACGGTCTTCCGCGTCGGGGCTGCGCTCGAGCGGGAGCGACCCTGGCTCGACGTCCCTGCCCGCCGGCCGGTGCTGCCGGCCCTGCCGGTGCTGCCAGTGCTGCCGGTGCTGCCGGCCCTGCCGGCCTGATCGCAACGCGGACGTGCGGCGGGCTCAGCGTCCCCGCTGCTGCCTCTCGCGGATCGTCCGGACTCCCAGCGCCGCCATCGCCTGGCGGAGCGCGCCCATCAGGTTCTGCGAGCCGTCCGTGACCGTCGCCGGGCCGTTGAGGATCTTCTCGAGGGACCCCACGGTCCCGACCTTGATCCTGGTTCCGCGCGGCAGGACCGGCGACGGCGCCGCCATGCCCCAGTTGACGCCGCGGCCGGGCGCCTCGGCTGCGCGCGCGAGCGGCGAGCCGAGCATCACCGCGTCCGCGCCGGCGGCGATGGCCTTGGCGATCTCCCCGCCCCGGCGCATCCCGCCGTCGGCGACGACCGGCACGTACCGGCCGGATCGCTCCAGGTAGGCGTCCCGCGCCCCGGCGACGTCGGCGATGGCCGTCACCTGCGGGATCCCGATGCCGAGGACCTCGCGGGTCGTGCAGGCCGCACCCGGCCCGACCCCCACGAAGACTGCGGCGGCGCCCTGCTCCATCAGCTGGAAGGCGGCCTCCGCGCTCGTCGTGTTGCCCACGGCCACGGGGATCGGCATGAACCTGGTGAACTCGGCGAGCGACAGCGGGTCGTACCCGGTTGCCAGGTGGCGGGCCGAGGAGACCTGGCTCTGGACGAGGAAGAGGGCAGCGCCGTGCTCGGCGCAGAACGGGCCCCACTTCCGGGCGGCGCCAGGCGTGGCAGCCACGGCGGCCTGCGCACCGGTGGCCCGGATCTCGGCGAGGCGCTTCGCGACCAGCTCCTCGCGGACCGGCGCGGCGTACGCCTCGGTCAGGGCGTGCTGGACCTCGTCGTCCGGGGCAGTGGCGATCCGCTCGAGGATGGCGGCCGGGTCGTCGTAGCGGGTCTGGACCCCCTCCAGGTTGAGGACGGCGAGGCCACCGAGGCGCGCGAGCGCGCCCGCGAACGCCGGATCGACGACCGCGTCCATCGCCGAGGCAAGGACCGGGATCCGGAGCTCGAGGCCGCAGAACTCCTGCGCCAGGTCAACGTCGGCCGGCTCGATCGTGCTGGTGCTGGGCGCGAGGGACACGTCCTCGAAGCCGTAGGTCGAGCGGATGGCATCCAGCTTGGAGCGGAGGGCGGGGGCGGAGGCCGGCGGCGCGTCCTGGGCGTGCGGGGCGTGCGGAGTGCCGCGCTGGTCGATCATTCGGGCACCTCCTGACGCTCCCCTTTTGGGTGGCGGAAGTCTACCAGTGCCCCCGTCTTAGCCGAGCCGGTCGCGGCGGCACGGGCCCGGCCCGTTCGCGGCGGCGAGGGCCGACGCGGCTCGGTGATGCGCCAGGCGAATGAGATCGGCCGATCCAGCACCGCGGATGTCTCGGTTCAGTCACCCTGAGCATGGAGTGTCACATTCCATGCCGGAACTGCCTGCCAATCGACATCAGGCGCGCGGAGGTGATCGAGTTCAGCCACCCGGCGCGTAGCGGGCGTGACGGCACCAGCGGCGGGCGCCGGTCAGGCATCCGTTCGCAGCCGGAACGTTTCGGCACGATCCGGGTTGGCGAGCAGCCACTCGATAAAGTCGATGGCCCGAAGGTAGGCCGGCCAGACGACGAGTGTCCTGGCGTCCTCGGGCGCCAGCCAGCGCGCCTCCTCGTGCTCGTCCGAGAGCCTGATCGCGGCCCCGGCCCTGACTCGGGCAGCGAAGACCGCCTCGCACATCAGGGCGTCACGCGTCGCCTCGTGGAACCAGTTCACGATCTCGGTCTCGAAGATGGCTTCGAGGTCGGATGGCCCGAGGCCGGTCTCCTCGATGACCTCCCGGCGGGCACCGTCCACGATGCGCTCGTCCGCCTCGAGCGATCCGGTCACGCACTGCCAGAGGCCGGCATAGGAACCGCCCTCCGCCCGACGGATCAGCAGGATCTCCGGCTGCTCTGCCGGATCCAGGCGAAAGAGCCAGCAGGCGACGAGATCCGGACGGGCGCTCACCCGGCCGGCTCCACCCCGAACTGCGCCGCGATCCCGTGTAGTTGCTCCAGGTGCATCAGGTCATGAACGCCGGCGAAGAGCAGCCACTCCCCACACCGCAGCCGCCCGACGAGCGGATGCTCCAGCGGACAGGGATCCTCCTCGTGGCCGGCGATCGTCCGGGCCGCGCGCTCCACGATTCGCTGGCTCGCGCCGATCCGCCGGACGAGCGCGTCACGGCCCACGCCCTGCTCCCCGGAGATACCGGGTACGACCCTTGGCGCATCGGCCGGGAATCGACCGGACGCCGCGAGGGCTCCGGCCATGGACAGGCCGGCCCGCGAATCCGCGTCATGCCCGATCGCCTGGGCCACGTTCCAGTCGCCCTCGCCACCGGGGGCATCGAACGCGGCTTCGGGAAGGCGCTCGACGATCGCGGCCAGCGCCGCGGCGATCGCCCCGAGCTCGGCGGCCACTCGCCCGGCGCTACCGGCACCGGCCCGCCGCCGGACCTCCCGACGGACGGAAATGAACCGCTCCGCCTCGATCCCCCGGAACGCCGCGACCGCATCCGGCGCGTCGGTTTCGAGGGCGTCCAACCAGTCCGGCATTTCCACAGTCGGGTCGGTCAAACCTCGACGGCCCCCGTCCAGCTGCTCGGATCGGGTACCGGAATCCGGGCTGCCCGCATCCCGGCCAGGTGCAGCTCGATGGCCCCGCGGATGCGACGCTCGACAAGTTCTCGGGTGCGCCCGGTCGCTACGCAACCCGGCAGGTCGGGCACGAACGCCGCGTAGCCGTGCGCGGCTCGCTCGAACACGACTGCGTATCGCTTCACGGCTCGTCTCCTTTCAAACCCGCCTGCCGCAGGATACTCGCCCATGTCCCGCGAGGGAGGTCATCGCTCCTCCGGCCGGCAATGGTCACGAGCCCCGGCCGTGATGGATGACGGTACTGCCGATGACTCCCCTGGGCCCTTCTCAATTCCCAGCCTGAACGCTCGATCAGGCGGATCGCGTCGCGCACCTTGGGCATCCACGGACGCTACGCCGGCGCACTTACCCCGGAATCAATCGACACATGATCAAGGTCGTCGGCCGGCCTAGAGCCGTTCGAAGCGTTCGACCGGGAGGACGAAGACGGTGGCGCCGCCGACCTCGACTTCGAGCGGGTAGGGCATGAAGAACTCGCCCGGCTCCATGATCGGTGGCATCGGGTTGACGACCTGCGTCCGGGACGTGCAGTTCGCCCGGATGATCTCCATGACCGCCTCAACCCGATCGTCCTCGGCGCCGACCACGATCGTGGCGTTGGACTGGCGCAGGAACCCGCCCGAAGAGTGAAGGCGCGTGGCGCGGTGCTCGCCCTCGAGCAGGGCGTCGACGAGCGCGCCGGCGTCCTCGTTGTGGACGATCGCGAGGATCAACTTCACCCGCCGAGTATAGGCCGGGTGTCACGCCCGCCAGCCAGTTGATCGGGCACGGCGGCGGTGTACGATGCGGCGCGGCCCCGTTTGGCGGGCGGCCGTCATCCGGATCCTCCAGGAGCGCCCATCAGTGCCCGATCGTCCCAGCCATGACACAGCCGACGCCGTCCTCGCCGCCGCGGTGGCGATCGTCGCCCGCGGCCGGACGCCGGACGAGGATCTCGTGGCCATCCTGGCCATGGCGACACGCGCCCTTGGTGCGGACCTGGGCTCCGTATTCCTCTGGGACGCCGAGCGGGGCGGCCTGGCCCTGGCAGCGTCGGTCGGGTTCCCGGATGGTGCCGTGACCACCTTTGAGGCCTCGGTCGCGGGCAATCCGGAGCACCCGATCGCTCGGACGGCACACGGCCAGACGGCGGTGCTGGGCGTGGCGGGGGCCACCCCGGACGGAACGGCCACGGTGGACGCGACCTGGCCCCTGCGCATCGCACACGACGGCGTCGAGGAGCCCATTGGGGCCCTGGCGATCAGCCGGACCGGGGCCTGGGCCGTGGGCGAGACGGGCAGCACGCTCCTCGCCGCTTTCGCCGATCTCATCGCCATCACCGTGGACAGGACGCGCCTCACGGCGATGGCCGCGGAACGATCCGAGTGGGCGGAACGCGTCACCCACACGGACGCCCTGACGGGTCTTGCCAACGCCCGGACGCTCGGCCGCGTCCTGGACCTGGAGGTCGCGCGCGCCGGTCGGCAGGGCACGGACCTCTCCGTGGTCCTGTTCGACGTGGACGGCCTGGCGGCGGCGAACGATGCCGGTGGACCCGCGGTTGGAGACGACATCCTGCGCGAGGTGGCGGCCGTCCTTGCCGAATCGATCCGACTCGTGGACACCGTCGCCCGCTGGGGTGGCGACGAGTTCCTCGTGGTTGCGCCAGGATCCGCGGGGATGACCGTCGCGAATCGCGTCCTCAGCGCGGTGGCCGGTCGCCCGGCGATCGGCGGCCGGGCCTACACGGTCTCGGCCGGTGTTGCCCGCTTCCCCGTCGATGGGGCCAGCCAGGATGAACTCATCGCCGCCGCCGCAACGGCGCTCCGCGCCGCCAAGTCGAGCGGTCCCGGGGCGGTCGCCGCGGCCGGCTAGGAGTTCGAGTCTGCCAACGACCCGAGGGTCAGCACCGGCAGCGTCGGCGACGTTGCGCCGGAAGACGGCTCCAGGGTCAGGGCGAGGATCGCTCCCGACTCCGCGAGCGCCGTCGACCCGAGGAAGACCCCGGTCCCGCCCTGATCCACCGTGAAGCCACCAAGGGGCACCGGGGCGGCGTCGCCCACGATGACCCAGGCCTCGTAGACCTCCGCGCCGACGGTCGGCGAGAGATCCCGCATCGAGATCGCCACCGTCCCATCCGGGCCGGCCGCCGCGACACCGGTCGCGCGCGTTGACGGATCCGCAGCAGCGAGGAAGGCGGTCTGGGCGCCGGGCTGGGTGGCGATCGCGAGGACGGCCGCCACTCCCTGCTGATAGGCGCGAGCCGATGCAAGGTCGTCCTCGACGCCGGACAGTCGCGCCTGGAGCTGGAGGTTCCAGCCGCCGAGTGCCGCGATCGCGAGCACTGCGGCGATCCGGAGGACCCAGGCGCCCGACTGCCGTCGCGATTCGCGCCGGAGCCAGGCTGCGCCTCGTTCGTCCCGGCCTCAGGCGCGGCGATCGGTCGGTCCACCTGCGCCGGCGCGGCGGACACGGCCGCCACGGCAGTTGGTCCGGCGACGTCTGGCCGTGCAGCCGCAGCGGCGGTAAGGATCCGCCCGCGCAGAGCAGTCGGCGGCTCCACCGGATCCAGCCCATCCGCCAGGTACGACACGACACCGCCGAGCTCTTCCATCTCGGCATGCGGCTCGGCGCAGGTGGCGAGATGGTCGCGGACGGACGCCGCCTCACCGGGCTCGAGCGCCCCGAGGACGAACCCGGCGGCCAGGTCGCGGACCTCGGCGCAGGTGAGCGTCATGACTCGGACCCGTCGAGGGATGGATCCGCCGCGTCGCCGGTCAGGTGGCGCCGCATGGCGAGCAAGCCGAGGCGCATCCGGCTCTTCACCGTTCCGAGCGGCGTGCCGGTCCGCTCCGCGATCTCGGTCTGGCTGAGGCCGCCGAAGTAGGCAAGCTCGATTGCCTCGCGCTGGACGGGCGAGAGCGTGGCCAGCGCGGTCCGGACGACGACCGCGTCCAGCCGCCCGGCGACCTCGGGCCAGACGTCCGCGGCGACGAGTTGCGGCGGAGACGGCAGATCCGGGTCCGGGAGCTCAACCGCCGGCCGGCGACGGCGGACGGCATCGATGGCCCGGTGATGGACGATGGAGAGGAGCCAGGTCCGGACGCTGCCGCGGCCCTCGACATATCGATCCGCGTGCCGCCAGACGCCGAGAAACGCGTCCTGAACGACGTCCTCGGCGAGGGCGCCGTCGGCGGTGATGCGAAGCGCGATTGCAAAGGCCATGGCTCGATACCGGTCATACAGTTCTTCCAGCGCCTCGAGACGGCCCGCGCCGAGATCGGCGAGGACGCGTCGGTCGGCATCATCCACCAGCGAGGCAAACCGGACCGAACCGGTGCCGGCCTCACTGGTCATGGCTGGATGCGCACGCCGGGCGCGTCCGGTTCACCGGGGCGAATGTCGGCCGAGCCGGACACGCCGGGTTGCCCGGCCTCCGGAGGATCGAGGACCATTCGGGCGGCGGCCAGGACGTCGGGGAAGACATCTGCCTCGTCGCGCGCCGCGTCCACCACGACCCAGCGTCCAGGATCGGCCGCGGCCATCTCGAGGAACCCCGCCCGGACGCGCTGATGGAAGGGGAGGTCGAACGAAGTCTCGAAACGCGTGTGGTGGTCCGGGGCCTTGCGCCCCAGGCCAACCTCGGCGGGGAGGTCGAGGAGAATCGGGTCGCGATGGCGATGATGCGTCGAAGGACATCGAGATCCACGCCGCCACCGTGACCCTGGTAGGCCATCGTGGAGTCCGCATAGCGGGCACAGACCACGACACGCCCGGCTGCGAGCGCCGGCCGGATCACCGTGGCAACGTGCTGGGCGCGGGCGGCGTTGAAGAGCAGCGCATCGGCCACCGGGTGAATGGCCTCCCCGCCGTTCGCCATCAGGAGCTCACGGATCTGGTCCCCCAGCCGGGTGCCACCGGGCTCCCGCGTGAGCAGGACGTCGTGACCCAGATCCGCAAGGGCGGCCGCAAGCCGGCTCGCCTGCATCGTCTTGCCGGCACCGTCCGGCCCCTCGATGGTGATGAAGCGGCCCGCGGGCCCTCGGTGTGTCGTCACCCGGCGAGTGTAGCCGGGGTCCGAACCTGACCGCCGCAACCGTTGCGCTCATCCGGTGCGGCAGCTCGCGCGTACCCTCCCTGCCATGCGATCCCCCAGCGTTCGGCGCCGACTCCTCGCGTTCAGCACGGCTCTTGCCGTCGCGGTCGGGCTCGGGGCGCCCGCGGCGGCGAGCGCCCATCCCCTCGGCAACTTCACGATCAACCACTACGCCGCACTGCGGGTCGGACCGGACCGGATCGACCTCGACGTCGTCGTCGACTTCGCCGAGATCCCGGCCTTCCAGGAACGCGTCCGGATCGACGCCGACGCCGACGGCACGGTCACCGTCCCGGAAGCCGACGCGGCCCGCGATGACGAGTGCGACGCCCTCCGGCCGAGCCTGGACCTTCGTATCGATGACGTCCGCGTGGACCTCGCCCTCCAGGCCGCCGGCCTGTCCTTCCCGGCCGGCGCCGGGGGCGTCCCCACGATGCGGGTGGTCTGCGAGTTCGCCGCCGCCGCCCCCGACCCATCGGCAGCGGCCTCCATCGTCACCTTTGCCGACACCTCCTACACCGAGCGAATCGGCTGGCGGGAGATCGTCGTGATCGGCGACCGGATGGTCGTGTCGAGCCTCGACGGCGGGCCGGCGCCCACCGCTACCGATGTCTCCGCCCGGCTGACGCAGTATCCGGCGTCACTCCTGGCCCAGCCACTGGATGTCCGATCCGTGCGGTTCTCGGTAGCGCCCGGCGGGCCCGCGGCGGAGGCGTTCATCGCACCCGATGCCGGACCGCTCAACGGCGCGGCCACGCCGGCCACGCCGGCGCCGTCGGCTTCGGGTGGTGGCGCGGGCCCGGCTGCCAGCCCCTCCCCCGGCTCCACCACCGCCCCCGCGGTTGTCCCGGGCGGTGTCGGCGCGGAGATCCCGGACATCTTTCGCGTTGCGGATCTGACCCCCCTGATCGCCCTGGGTTCCATCCTGCTGGCGATGGCACTGGGCGCGGGCCACGCGCTGACGCCCGGCCACGGCAAGACGTTGATGGCTGCCTATCTCGTCGGCACGCGGGGCACGGTCCGGCACGCGGCCGGGCTCGGCCTCGCTGTCCGGTTCCCATCGTGGCCGCGCTCGCCTTCGTCGCGATCGGGGCGGCGATGGTGGGCGGCGAGGTCCGGCGACGCCGACGCAGCGCCCCTGCGCATGGCAACGCCTCGGCACATGACCACGGGCATGGGCACCCAAACGACCACGGGCACGACCACAGGCACGACCA
This sequence comes from Chloroflexota bacterium, assembly GCA_015661135.1. Taxonomy (GTDB): domain Bacteria; phylum Chloroflexota; class Limnocylindria; order Limnocylindrales; family CSP1-4; genus UBA5189. The sequence goes on along the minus strand of JACVXW010000108.1, from coordinate 6,498 downwards.
CGCGCACGACCACGCGGCTGAGCACAGCCATGGGGGTCCTGTCCACAGCCACCTGCCGCCGCCGGACCGGCCCATCACCTGGCGCAGCCTCTTCCTGCTGGGCCTGGCAGGCGGGATCATCCCGTCCACCAACGCCCTGATCATCCTCCTCGGGACGATCGTGGCCGGGCGAGCGGCGTTCGGGATCGTCCTCGTGGTCGCCTTCGGGCTGGGGATGGCGATCGTGCTGGGCGGCGTCGGCGCGGCCATGGTCCTCGCCCGGGAGCGGCTGGAGCGCCTCCCGACGAACTCGGCGCTCGGACGCCTGACGGCCCAGGCACCGCTCGTCGCGTCGATCGCCGTCCTCGGGATCGGGCTCTGGCTGACGGTCCAGGCAATCGGCGGGGCCACCGTCCTCTGACCGCGCCGCTCCTCCGACTCTGGCGTCGCCGGGATAGGGCGTTCGCCCGAGAGCGGCGCGCTGCCCGCCCTGCTAGGCTCCCGCCGCGACATGCGAGATCTCACCCAACGCGCCCTGGATACGGCCACCCAGTTGGGCGCCGCCTATGCCGATGTCCGCATCGTGCGCCGCCGCGATGAGTCCGTCTCGATCAAGAGCGGACGCCTCGAAGGCGTGTCGTCGGGCGAGACGGAAGGGTTCGGGATCCGGGTCCTCGTTGACGGAGCGTGGGGCTTCGCCTCGTCGCATCGCCTCGAGCTGGACGAAGCGGACCGGGTGGGTGCGCTCGCCGTTCGAATCGCCCGGGCGTCGGGGACGGCCCTCCGCGATCGGGTCGCGCTCGACGACCGGCCCACGGCCACGGGGCGCTACGAGACGCCGGTCGCAGAAGATCCGTTCAAGATCCCGCTCGAGCGAAAGATCGGCGAACTGATGGCGGCGGACCGCGCCGCCGGCGGGGTGCCCGGCGTGGCGTTCACGGAGTCGAGCTACGGTGCCCAGCGCGAGTGGAAGACCTTTGCCGCCACTGACGGAAGCTTTACCGAGCAGGAGATCACCCACGTCGGCGCGGCGGTCGAGTCCAACGCGATTGAGGGTGACGAGCACCAGCGCCGGAGCTACCCCGACGCGGGCGGCGGCTGGGGTGCCGGGGGCTACGAGTTCATCCGCGGCCTTGACCTCCTGGGCAACGCCGAGCGGCATGCGGAGGAGGCCGTTGCACTCCTGAGCGCGCCGCAGTGCCCGTCCGGCCGGATGACGGTCATCCTGGATCCAAGCCAGCTGTACCTCCAGGTCCACGAGAGCTGCGGCCATCCCACGGAGCTGGACCGCGTCTACGGGACCGAGGCGTCGTACGCCGGAACCAGCTTCCTCACCACCGACAAGCTCGCCGAGGGGTTCCGCTACGGGTCAGATCTCGTCACGATCGTGGCCGATGCGACCGCGCCAGGCGGGATGGGCACCTTCGGCTGGGACGACGAGGGCGTGGCAGCCCAGGCCGTGCCCCTCATCCAGAACGGCATCCACGTCGGCTACCTGACATCTCGCGAGACGGCGCCGCGGATCGGGCGCTCATCGGGCGGCTCGATGCGGGCGGATGGCTGGAACCGGATCCCGTTGATCCGGATGACCAATGTCAACCTCCTCCCCGTGGACGGCATGAGCCTCGAGGAGATCGTTGCGGACACGGACGACGGCCTGTACCTCGCCTCGAACCGAAGCTGGTCGATCGACGATCGACGGCTGAACTTCCAGTTCGCCACCGAGGCGGCGTGGGAGATCAAGGGCGGCAAGCGCGGCCGCCTGTACAAGAACCCCACCTATACCGGCATCACCTACGAGTTCTGGCGGAGTTGCGACGCCGTCGGTGATGCCAGCTCCTTCGTCATGCTCGGGACGCCCAACTGCGGCAAGGGCGAGCCGAGCCAGGGTGCCCACGTGGGCCACGGGACACCCGGTGCGCGCTTCCGGGACATCCAGGTTGGTGTCGGGAAATGGTGAGCACGCCCGGGCACGACGGTTCGCTCGCCCTCGCCGAGGACGTTCTCGCGCGCGCGATCGCGGCGGGCGCGACCGAGGCGGAGGTCGTCGTCACGGAGGAGGACGGCGCGCTGACGCGGTTCGCGAACAGCGAAATCCATCAGAACGTCGCCGAGTCCAACGTCAACGTCAATCTGCGTTTCGTGGCCGGACGCCGGATCGCGGTCGCCGCCTCGGGGCGGACGGACGAGGAGGGCCTGCGCGCGCTGGTCAAGCGCGCCGCGGCGATCGCCCGCACCTGCGACGAGCTGGAGGACTGGGCGGGCCTGCCCACGCCGGACGGCAGCGGCCCCATCCTGGGTGCAGGGGGTGCGTATTCCAGGGCCACCGCCGAGGCGACGCCGGAGTTCCGGGCCGATGCAGTCCGCGCGGTGATCGCCGCGGCGGACGCCCAGGGGGTTCTGGCCTACGGCTCCTTCGCCACCTCCCGCGAGCAGGTCGCGGTCGCAACAACCACCGGGATCCGCGCGGAGGAAGAACGCACCAGCTCCCAGCTGATCACCGTATCCATGTCGCCCGACGGCGGGTCAGGGTATGCCGAAGCGGCCGCGACCGACGCCTCGACCATTGACGCAGCCGCCCTCGGTCGTGAGGCGGCGGCAAAGGCCCGCTCCACCGAAGGCGCCATCTCGCTCCCCGCGGGCGACTACCCGGTCGTGCTGGAGGAGTACGCGGTCCTGGACATCGTGGACATGGCCGGCTACCTCGGCTTTTCCGCCCTGGCGGTGCAGGAGCAGCGCTCCTTCGCGACGCCGGGCCGGAGGATCGGCTCGGACCTCGTCACGATCGTGGACGACGGCGCGGACCCGGCCGGCCTGCCGATGGCCTTCGACTACGAGGGCGTCCGCAAGGAACGGGTGATGCTGGTTGAGGCGGGTGTCTGCCGCGATGTCGTGTACGACGCCCAGACTGCAGCCCGGGGCGGCCGCCGGTCCACCGGTCACGGCCTGCCGGCCCCGAACTCGTACGGACCGTTCCCGCTGAACATGGTGATGTCGGAGGGGTCCACGCCGCGGGACGAATTGATTGCCGGCATGGATCGCGGGCTCCTCGTCACGCGCTTCTGGTACACGAATCCCGTCCATCCCAAGCTCGCAATCGTGACCGGGATGACCCGCGACGGGACCTTCCTCGTCGAGGGTGGGCGGATCGTGGGACCTGTGCGGAACCTGCGCTTCACGCAGTCCTACCTGGACGCGCTCGCCGCGGTCACCGCCGCGAGCCGCGAGCGCCGGACGCTCAAGGGCTTCCTCGGAAGTGCCGTCGTGCCGGCCCTCCGGATCGATTCCTGGACATTCACGGGAACGACGGAGCACTGAGGGCCCGCGGGAGTCCGTCTACCATGCCGTGGTAGACTTCTACCATGAGCCTCAACATCAAGAACCCGCAGACCTATCGGCTCGTCAAGGAGCTCGCCGACGAGACCGGCCAGTCCATGACCGCGGCCGTGACCGAGGCAGTCCGCGTCCAGCTTGATCGGATCCGAGCTGAACGCGGCGAGTCCGAGGCGGAGATCGAGGCGCGGATGCAGCGAGCCCGTGCGCTGCTCGCGGAGATTCGGGATCGTGCGCCCGCCGGGTACTGGGACCAGGACTTTGACGAGCTCCTCTATGACGAGCGCGGGCTGCCGAAGTGATCATCGATACGTCCGCTCTCGTCGCGATGATCCGCGGCGAACCCGAGGCAAACCAGTTCGAGCGCCTCCTCCGCGGATCACGAGACGCGCGGATCTCCGCGGCGAGTTACGTCGAGCTTGCCGTCGTCATCGATGCCGTCCGGAACCCGATCGCGAGCGCCGCTCTCGACGAGGCGCTCATGGCGTATCAGATCCGGGTCGAGCCGTTCACGCCGTCGCAGGCGAGACTGGCCCGCTCGGCGTACGAGCGGTTCGGGCGCGGCAGCGGGCACCCTGCGCGCCTGAACATGGGTGACTGCTTCGCCTACTCGAGGTCGTGATCGAACCGATCAGGGAGAAGCGGCTGAGCGAGATCGTCGCAAGCTACGGGATCAGCTCCGCGTAGGTCGCCCAGGGGCGGCGCAACCTGCCCAGCAAGCTCGTAACGAACCCGTACCGGGACCGTCCGACGATACGGGCATGCACACACCAAAGCGTCTCCTCGTCGTTGTCGCGCTGGTCGCGGCGTGCGCGTCCCCCGCGACCCCGGCGCCTTCCGGCGCCAACCCCACCTCCACACCCGCCGCCCCCCGAGCGATCCTCATCGACACCGACCTCGGGGTGGACGACATCCTCGCGATCCCCGTTCTTCTCCGGGACCCCGCGGTGGACGTGCGAGCGATCACCGTGGCCGGCACGGGCGAGGTCCGCTGCGGGGCCGGCACCCGCAACCTGCGTCTGCTCCTCGCCGCGTTCGGCGCCCTGGACATCCCGGTCGGCTGCGGTCGCCAGGCGACCGGCCAGAACGGGCGCGAGTTCCCCTTCGCGTGGCGCGACGGCGCGGATGCGTTCTACGGGATGGATATGCCCCCGCTCGGTGTGGTGAACGGTGACGTACCGGCCACGATGCTCATCGCCGACCTGATCTTCTCGAGCCCTACGCCGTTGACCATCGTGGCGCTCGGGCCCTGGACGAACCTCGCCGACGCCTTCGCGGTGAACCCATCTCTGGTGCCGAAGATCGCCGGGATCCACGCGATGGCCGGCGCGATCGACGTGCCTGGGAACGTCGAAGTGGACGGGATGACGCCGGCCGATGGGGTCGAGTGGAACGTCGGCGCGGATCCCGATGCCTTCGCGGCGGTCCTGGCGCTCGACGTCCTGGTAACCCTCGTCCCCCTCGATGCGACGAAGGATGTGCCGGTCCCCGCGGACATCGCGACGCGGCTCGCGACGGACCACGACGCGGCCGGGGCCGACTTCGCCTACGAGCTCTACCTGCGCAATCCGTTCCTGAGCACGCCCGGCAACTTCTGGTGGGACACGCTCGCCGCACTGGCACTTACGGCGCCGGATCTCGTCACCTGGGAGGACGCCACTGTCTCCGTTACGCCGACCGGGACACAGGCCGGCCGGATCATGCGGATGGCAAGTGGCCGGCCGATCACCTTCGCGAGCGCGGCCGACACGGACCGCTCCACCGAGGCGGTGCTGGCCGGGCTCCGCCGCGGCGCCCAGCGCCCCCAGCCGTTCACGGTCGCGGGAACGCTCTCGGTTCGCTGGGACGGGACGAACTGCACGATTGAGGGCCCGCCGCCCACCTCGGCCGGCCCCGCGCTCGTCCGACTCACGAACGATTCGGCCGCCCCGGTCGCACTCATGGGCGCAGGCGTCAGGGCACCCAAGACTTGGGCGGACGCGCTCGCCTTCATTGCTGACGCAGACTTCTCCGACCCGAACCAGACGACCCCGGACTGGGCGGTGCCGCTGGGGGGCGGGGGCGGCGGCTTCGCGGCGCCAGGCCAGACCGTGACCAGCCTCGGGACCCTGCCTGCGGCTGAGGTCGGCGTCCTCTGCGCGACCGGCGAGTGGCCGGACCTCACGATGGTGAATGGCGGGTCGTTCTTCGTCGGCGACTGACGCCCTACCAGGCGACCAACTTCCAGATCTCCGGCTCCAGCTCGCCCGGCCGGCCGCCCACCTCGGCGAACAGCGTGACGGCCCGCTTGAGGTGCGCCATCGCCTCGTCCGGGCGCCCGGCGGCATGGAGCTGGTCCGCGAGGTTGTTCTCGACCGCGGCCTCGAGGTGCCGTTCGCCGGTCCGTCCGGGTCCGCCTCGGCAAGCGCGAGGCTTTGCCCGAGCGACGCACGTGCCTTCTCGAGGTCTCCCCGTTCCCGCGCGACGAGCCCGAGAATCCGGTGGGCGGCACCGGCCCCCGTGGCGTCGCCGATCCGCTCGGCGAGAGCAAGGGCGCCCGACGCGGACGCGGCGGCCCGGTCCAGCTCCCCTGCGCGGAGCGCCACCACGGCACGTTCCGCCAGCGCGCGCACAAGGAGGTCTGCGTCGGCGTCTCGGGGGCGCCGTTCGAGGGACTCGATCGCGGCATCCAGGTGGCTCGCCGCTGTCGCGAGGTCGCCCCGCCGGGCGTGGACCCGGCCGAGCCGGAGTTCCACCGCCGGCAGCGCGTCGTCGGGGGCGACGGCGGCAGATGCCTCCAGGGCGGCGATCGCGCCGACGTAGTCGCCCTGCGCCGTCCTGACCTCGCCGAGCGCCAGCTGGAGTCCGGCCACGTCCGAGTGCCCCAGGGCGAGTGCGGTCTCGAAGTGCGTGCCAGCTTCCCGGTTGGCGTACACCGCCCGCGCCTGAATTCCGGCCTGGCGGAACGCCTCCGCGGCCTCGTCATCCCGACCGGCGGCGCGCTCGTGCGTCGCGATCTGGACCAGCCGACCCGGGTCGTCACGGCTGCCGCTCTCGACACGGAGAAGGTCTGCCGTGCGGCGATGGAGGAGCCGTCGTCTGGCCAGGCTCGTGGCCTCGTAGGCGGCATCCCGGAGCTTCGCGTGGGCGAAGTCGAAGGCGGCCTCCGGTGATGCCTCGAGTTCGCGCACGATCCCCCGGCGCACG
>JACVXW010000107.1 GCA_015661135.1 Chloroflexota bacterium | reverse complement strand
AGCTCCAGCGTCCAGCGGGCGATGACGTCGGCCGGGCTGGCGATCACACCGGATCCCGTAATCCCGGGCAGGTAGTTGTAGGGTTCCCAGTCATCGAGTGCCCAGTGCGCGGGCAATTCCACGATCGTGGGCGCGCCGAGCGCCGCTGAAGTTGCCAGCAGGTACGGATGATCCGCGTCCATGAGGCCGCTGTCGTATCGGAACCCGTGCTTCACGAGCAGTGTGGGCAGTCGGTACGAGAGCTCCCAGTTCGGGGCGCGGTAGCCCACCGGCCGGATCCCGGCCACGCCGTCCAGCGCCTCAAGGCCGCGGAGCAGCCGGCGCTCCTCGGTTGCCTCGTCCGGCGCGGACCGGGCGCCCTCGTGGAGGTAGCCGTGGTGGGCGATCTCGTGGCCGGCATCACGAATGGAGCGGACCGCGACTGGCCAGCGCTCGGCGGAGTAGCCGGGGATGAAGAAGGTCGCCCTGATCCCCTGACGGTCCAGGATCCTCAGCAGCCGGGGCACCGCCGTGCGCGGCCCGTAGGCCTGGTGGCTCATGACGTCCAGCCAGCCGGCCGCCTCCGGGTGGTCGAACAGGATGGGGCTCTCGGCGTCCAGGTCGAAGGTGAAGCAGGCCGCGGCCCGCACGCCGGCAGGCCATTCGAATCCGGGCGGCATCGGCGAGCGCCAGGGTTCCTGGCCGGCGCCTGCCGGCCGCGTCGGGCGGTCGGGCTCGATGCCGGTCTCGTGGTCGGGCTTGTTGTCGGGTCTGTGGTGGGACATGACAAGCGCGATAGTAGCCTCGCTAGACTGACGGGCGATGCGTGCCGTCGTCCTCGAGCAACCCGGCCAGCCCACCCGCGTCGAGGACCTCGCCCTTGACGGCCCGGGTCCGGGCGAGGTGCTGGTCCGGATCGCGGCGAGCGGCGTCTGCCACTCCGACCTCCACGTCCGGGACGCCGAGTGGGAGCGACCCGGCCCCATCGTGCTGGGCCACGAGGGGGCGGGGTTCGTGGAGGCGGTCGGGCCTGGCGTCGCGAGTCCGCGCGTCGGCGACCTCGTAGCGCTGTCGTGGTACTACCCGTGCCTCCGCTGCGCCAATTGCCAGGCCGGTCGGCAGTGGCTCTGCAGCGACACCCGGGCCCTGGAGCATCGCCTGCCCGATGGCGGGACGCGCCTCAGCCGGGCGGACGGATCTGCCGTGATGTCCTACCTGGCCATCGGCACGTTCGCCGAGCGGACCGTCGTCGCGGCGGACGCCGCGATCCCGATGCCCGCCGGCGTGGCGCCGGAGGTCGCCGCCCTGATCGGCTGCGCGGTCACGACCGGCGTCGGCGCGGTCCTCAAGACGGCGCAGGTGGACGCGGGCGCGTCCGTCGCGGTCATCGGGCTCGGCGGCGTGGGCCTGTCCGTGGTGATGGGCGCGGTGCTTGCGGGAGCGGGCCGGATCGTGGCGGTGGATCGAGTGGCGGAAAAGCTGGAGCGCGCCCGGGACCTGGGAGCGACGGACCTCGTGCTCGCAACTGACCCGGAGCCGACCTTGGCAGCCATCCGGGCGGCGACGAACGGCGGATTCGGCGCGCGCGCATCGTTCGAGGCCTTCCCGTTCGTCGACGGCAGCCGCCGGATCCTCGGCAGCAACTACGGCTTTGCCGTGGCCGCGACCGACTTCCCTCGGTACGCGGAGCTCCACCTGGCCGGCCGGCTTCCGGTGGACCGGCTGATCGATGCCCGGATCGGCCTCGACGACGTGGAGGACGCGTTCGATCGAATGCGCCGCGGCGAAGGCCTCCGCCGGGTCATCGTTCTCTGACCGCGCCCGCCCGGACCCCCCCCGAACCCAGCCGCGGGCCTAACCCGGCCCTTCCCATTGCCCCCAGTCATAGATTTCGACCCGGCTGGGTGGACCTATGCCTCGCGCGCACAGGACGGACCGAATTCGTCGCGCAATGGCGCTTTGGGCTGCTTCCTCTATGGGCAAGGCGCATACCGGCGACATCCGGCGACCGAATCCATGCTCCGTGGACAATCGCCTGGCAGGCATGGAGCCTCATAAGGGAGTCCTGAGCCAGCCCGTTGACGAACGAGGCGCTCGCCCGTAGGATGCGCGGACAACTGAATAGCCTATCGAGAGTGGTGGAGGGACCGGCCCTTTGAAGCCACGACAACCTATCGGCGGTGACGCCGGCAAGGTGCCAATTCCGGGCAGGACAACCACCTGCGAGATAGGGATCACCCACTGACCCTTCCCCGCAGGAAGGGTCTCTTGTTTCTCGGGCCACTCCTCGGTCAGGCAGGCCAGCCGATTACGCGACCCGCGGGCGCGTTCCACGACCAGGAGCCCAAGCCATGACGACCGACACGAGCACCACCGACTCCCGTCATCAGGCGTGGTCGACGATGTCCGTGCCGGTGGGGCCGGGCCATGCGGATCCTGCGGCGCCACCTCCGGCGTCCCAGCGCGGGGCCGAGTACGCGGCCGAGCGAGCGGCTGACAGGCCGCGCGTCGCGGGGCTCCGCTGTCGCAACTGCGGCCGAGCTGAGGAGACCGGGCCCAGCTTCGTCTGTCCCCAGTGTTTCGGGCCGTTCGAGGTCGTCCGGGCCCAGGTCAGCCGCGCGAAGGTCGAGGCTCGAGGACCCGGGATCTGGCGCTACCTCGAGTTGCTGCCGGTGGACGAGGCTCCGTCTCGTGGCCTGGCCGTCGGCTCGACCCCGTTGATCCGGGCCGACCGCCTGGGCAAGGAGATCGGCCTGGCCGCTGGCCGGCTGCACCTCAAGGACGACACCCGCAACCCGACCCTGTCGTTCAAGGACAGGGTCGTGGCGATCGCGGCCGCCCGGGCGGTGCAGTTCGGGTTCGACACCCTCGCCTGTGCCTCCACCGGGAATCTCGCCGGCGCAACGGCTGCGGCTGCTGCCGCGATCGGGCTCCGGGCCGTCGTGTTCGTGCCGGCGAACCTGGAGCCGGCCAAGATCGACCACGCGCTCAGCTATGGCGCAACGGTCGTCCCGGTCAACGGGACCTACGACGATATCAATCGACTGAGCCTGGAGATCGCCGACGAGGAGGGCTGGGCGTTCGTCAACGTGAACCTCCGCCCGTACTACGCGGAAGGCAGCAAGACGCTCGCGTTCGAGGTCGCCGAGCAGCTGGGCTGGCGCCTCCCCGATGCCATCGTGGCGCCGATCGCCTCAGGGAGCCTCTTCACGAAGGTCGCCCGCGGTTTCGAGGATCTCGTGGCCGCCGGGCTCGTGGAGGACAAGCCGGTCCGGTTCATCGGCGCGCAGGCGGCCGGCTGTTCGCCGGTCGCTCAGGCGTTTGCGGAGGGGACGGACGAGATCCGGCCGGTTCGGAACCCGGACACCATCGTGCGGTCGCTCGCGATCGGGTCTCCTGCGGACGGCCGCTATTCGCTTGCACTCGCGCGGCGAACCGGCGGCTCCATCGAGTCCATCCCGGACCAGGCGACGGCGGCGGCAATTCGTCGCCTCGGCCGCACCGAGGGCATATTCGCGGAGACCGCGGGCGGCGTGACGGTCGCGGGCCTCGAGCAGGCCGTGGCGCGCGGGCTCATCGGCCCGGACGACGAGGTCGTGGCGCTCATCACCGGCAACGGCGTCAAGACGCCGGACGCCAAGTGGTTCGGTGTCGAGGACGCCGTGCCAGGGCATGCAGGCGCCGGTGGTCTCGCAGCAGCGATCGAGCCGTCCTACTCGGCGTTCGTGCGGGCCGGCCTGGCCTGACGTTCGCGCGCATCCCGGCGCGCATCCCGCGCGCTTCGGCGCGGGCGCTCTCGCCGTCGGCAAACTGGCACCATGGCCGGGTGATCCAGGCAGCCCGAGACACCCGACCATGACCGCAACGGCCGACGTCGTCGTCATCGGCGGCGGGGCGATGGGCACGAGCATCGCGTATCACCTTGCAAGGGCTGGTGCGGGCAGGATCGTGCTCCTGGAGCGCGAAACGGCCCTCGGCCTCGGCTCCACCGGGCGCTGCGCCGGTGGCTTCCGCCACCAGTTCTCGAGCGAGATCAACGTCCGCCTCTCGCTCGAGAGCGTGCGGATGATCCGGGAGTTCAGCGCGGCCCACGGCCTCCCGCTCGACGTCCACGCTGAGGGCTACCTCTTCCTCGTCCGGGATGAGGCTGCCTGGGCCGGTCATCGCGCGGCGGCCGCCATGCAGCGCCGCCTCGGCGCCCGCGTCGAGGAGCTGGACACCGCGGCGGTGGCAGCACTCGTGCCCGGCCTTGCGACGCACGGCCTCGTCGGCGCGACGTTTGGGCCGGATGACGGGATCGCGGACCCATCCGGGCTGACCAACGGCTACGCGACCCTGGCGAGGCGGGCCGGCGCGACCATCCGCCTCGGCGAGGCCGCCTCGGCCGTGCACACGACCGCGGACGGCAGCGCCGTCACCGGGGTCCAGACCCCAGGCGGAGCGTCGATCGACGCCCCCGTCGTCGTCAACGCGGCCGGCGTCTGGGCGCCGGCGCTCGCGGCGAGCTGCGGCGTGGACATCCCCATTGAGCCCCACCCGCGTCACGTGGTCGTCACCTCCGGGTTCGCCGGTCGGCCGGAGCGGCGGACGCTCGTGATCGACACGGCCACGATGTTCTACTTCCACCGCGAGGGCGCGGGCGTGCTCATGGGCATGCCGCGGCGCAAGGACGCGGTCGCGACGTTCGAGACCGCCGTGGACGACGACTGGATCGCCGACGAGCTCCTTCCGACCGCGATCTCCGTCCTGCCGGCACTCGAATCAGCCGGCCTGGCCCGGTCCTGGGTGGGCTTGTACGAGATGACCCCGGACCGTCACGCGATCCTTGGGCCGGTTGAAGGTCTGGGTGGCCTCTTCCTGGCGAACGGCTTTTCCGGCCATGGCTTCCAGCACGCCCCGATTGTCGGCAAGGTCATCGCCGAGCTGATCACGGGCCAGCCCCCCACGGTCGATGTCTCCGCGCTCCGCCTGGAGCGCTTCGCCCGCGGCGAACTGATCGGGGAGTCACACGTCGTCTGACCCGGCAGGGCCGGACTGACGCTGCTTGCCGCCCAGCGCGGGTGAGGCCCGCTCAGCCTGCGGGCGCGGTGCAGCAGGCGCAGCCGCCCTCGGCGACGCCCTCGATGGCCACGGCCGCGTCGCAGCACGGGCCGTCCGAATCGAGAACCGAGAGCGCCGCTCGTGCGCCCGGCGTGCCGTCACTGAATCCGGCACGGCGTGGCGGCTCCGTGACGTGTCGCTCGAGATCGGCCAGGCGGGCGTCGAGTTCGCGCAGGCGGTCCATCCGCTCGCCGATATCGGCTCGACGCTCGGCGATCAGGGACGGGAGCTGCGACGCGGTGTCGGCGCAGTGCCCCGAGTGGCAATACGACGCGAGACGGGCCGCCTCTTCGAGGGGCAGTTCCAGGCGCCGCAGGTCGATGAGCAGGCGGAGGTGCTCAGCGTCGGCCTCCGCGTACTCGCGATAGCCATTCTCCTGGCGTGGCGGCCGCGGCAACCATCCGGCCCGCTCGTAGAACCGGACCGTGTCGGCCGTGACGCCAATCCTGTCTGCCAGTTCACCGATGCGCATGACGCCACTCAACCTTGGAGTGGTTCGAATGTCAAGACGCGGCGGCCGGTTCCTGGTGCGCCGCGCTCTCGAGCAAGGCCTTGAACTTGGCGATCTCCTGTGCTTCGCCGCGGCTCACCTCTCCGCTCATCATCGGCTCCAGGATCCGGCGCCAGCCGCGAAGGGACATCTCGCCCGCGTAGGTGACCCGCGTCCCGACACCCTCCGGGCGGAGGCTCGTCACGGCCAGCCAGTCCAGCGACGGGTGGGTGATCCGGAACACCACTCTCCGGTCGGGTTCGAACTCGACGATCTCCATGTCGAGGGGGTCCTTGATCGGACCTTCGGTCATCCTGAAGCGGCCCCGGAGCCCCACGCGCGGCGGCCCCGCGTCCACGAACTCCATGTCCGCCATGGGCGTCCATTTCGCGTACAGGTCCGGGTTGAGCAGGGCGCCAAATACGACGTCCGGCGGCCGGTCGATCACCACCTGGCTCTCGTACTTGATCATTCCGGATCCTCCTTTCGGGCCGCGGTCGCGAGCCCTCGTTCCAATAGCCGCGCCAAACGCTGCAGCGCGGACGTCTTCTCTGCGACCAGCCGCTCAACGAGATCCGGGTCGAGCTCCCGGTCTTCCGGTACGCGCCAGCGCAGGTGCGCCCGCGTTCCGCTGTCGATGGCGGCGAGATCCAGGGTGGCCTCCACAGGGCCGACTTCCGGCACGGCCAGCCGCCAACCGGCGTGGTCGAACGGCTGCCAGTCCACGATCTCCTCGAGCGTCGCCAGCCGCCCGGTGACGCATTGCGACGTGGTGCCGACCCCTCGCCGTCCGCCGATCGAGACCTCGTCAATAGTGATCGGGCCCTCCCAGAGCGAACGCAGGGCCGGTGACGTCAGATGCGCCCACGACCGCGCGGTGTCGGCTCGGACATCGACCTCCAGGTCCAGCAGGGAACGGCCTAGGTCGAGACGTCGCCGAGGTGCTCGATTGACTCGCGGGATTCGGCCAGGGACAGGGCCACGGGGTCCAGCCCCAGGGTTTCGCCGGCGGCGCTCGTAAAGAGCACGAAGCCATTGATTCGAGCGGCCGACACCGTCGGGCTCTTGAGCAGGCGATGGGCGACGATCACCGCGGAGCCCGCGAGCTCCTCACGGCCGGCAATGATCGTCCGCACGAACGGCCCGTGATGGACGATGAATTTGAGGTCCAGGCGCGGCGCCAGCCCGCACGCGTTGCAGGTGCAGGCCGTGGCCCCCTCGATGCTCCGAAGGCGGCGGCGGAACGCGATGTACGACGCTTCGAGCGCGTCCAGCAGGAGGGATGGGTCGGCCCGTCCGTCCTCGACGTACAGGAACGCCGCGTCGCCCTCGAACTTCGCCAGCCGGAACGGCGGCTCCAGCCGTCCGACGATCGTCTCGAGGAGGTCCCCGGCAATCGTCGGGGCGTGCTCGATCTCGCCGCCCGACAGGTACGCGGTGTAACCCGTCAGGTCGGCGATGACGAGGAATCCGGCTTCGGGTTTCGATGCCATGTGCGGCACGCTAGACCTTGGAGCCGCTCCAATGTCAATACCCGAAATCAGGGCGTGTCGCGCCGTCCGGACGACCGCGCCATACTCAGTCTGTGAGCCACCATGACACGGGCGGCGGCGAAGGCGGCCCCACCCGCACCGAATCGGACTCGATGGGGCCGATTGACGTCCCTGCCGGGCATCACTGGGGCGCGCAGACCCAGCGGAGCCTCCACCACTTCGCGATCAGCCATGACACGATGCCGAAGGGGATCATCCGGGCATTCGGGATCCTCAAGCGCGCCGCGGCCGAGGTGAACGCCGATCTCGGCCTCCTCCCGGCAGAGAAGCGCGAACTCATCGTCCGGGCCGCCGACGAGGTCGTCGCCGGCGCGCTCGCCGGGGAGTTTCCCCTCCGCGTCTGGCAGACGGGCTCCGGCACGCAATCGAACATGAACGTGAACGAGGTCATCGCGAGCCGGGCCAACGAGATCGCGACGGGCGCGCGCGGCGGCAAGAAGCCGATCCACCCCAACGATGACGTCAATCGCAGCCAGTCGAGCAACGACACGTTCCCGACGGCGCTCCACATGGCCGCTGCGATGGCGATCGTCGAGGACCTGATCCCGAGCGTCCGCGGCCTCCGCGACGCGCTGGATACCAAGCGGGCCGAGTTCGACACGATCGTGAAGATCGGCCGGACGCATCTCCAGGACGCCGTCCCGCTGACGCTCGGCCAGGAGTTCAGCGGGTACGTGGCACAGCTGGACGGCGGGATCGTCCGGCTTGAGGCCACGCTGCCGGGCCTGTACGAGATCGCGCTCGGGGGCACGGCCGTCGGGACCGGGCTCAGCGCGCACCCGGAATTCGCCGTGCGAGTCGCGGGCCACGAGCCTCATGAAGATCGCCAACGACATCCGCTGGCTCGGGTCAGGGCCGCGCGCCGGGCTCGGTGAACTCAGGCTCCCCGAGAACGAGCCCGGCTCCTCGATCATGCCGGGAAAGGTGAACCCGACCCAGTCCGAGATGCTGACCATGGTCTGTGTACAGGTCTTCGGCTACGACGCCGCGATCACGATCGCCGGCTCGCAGGGCAACTTCGAGCTCAACGTCTTCAAGCCGGTCATCGCCCACGATCTGCTCCACGGGATCGAGCTGCTCACCGACGCTTGCCGCTCCTTCCGGGAGCACTGCGTGGACGGCCTGGAGGCCGATGCCGTCCGGATCCGCGAGCACCTCGACAGTTCGCTGATGCTGGTGACCGCGCTGGCGCCGTCGATCGGCTACGACAGGGCGGCCGAGATCGCCAAGAAAGCCCACCACGAGGGAACGACCCTCCGCGAGGCCGCGCTCGCCCTGGGCTACCTCACCGCCGAGGCGTTCGACGCCGCGATCGATCCCGTCGCGATGACGAGGCCGTCCGCCGGCTGAGTCCGCCTGAGCGCCGCCGGATCTATCGCTTCGGCGGCATCGAGCGGGTAAAGTCCATCGCCCGGGCGAGCCATGCGTCCACGACGTCGTCATCTGCCGCAACATCAGCCGGCAGCACGACGTAGCGGCCCATCTTGCGGCCGGGCATCGGCTCGAACGGGTGCGCGCCGGGGAGGGCGAGCAGCGCGTCGCGGTCCGCCTCCGAGACCCGGACCCACCAGTCCTCGGCGAACAGGCCGGTCAGCATGTTGCCGCCGATCCAGGCGCAGGGAAAGCCGAACATCTGGCGCTGGGTGACATCGGGCGCGGCATTCCGGTCGATCGCGGCCGCGAATCGAGCGACCAGCTCCGGGGACGACTTCTCGAACTTCGGCATCGTTGCGAGTGAGGGTACAGCAGGGCGCGCCGCAACAGCACCATTGTCGGACGTTTGACGGAATGGCCCGCAGGCCCGAAGGTGGCGGACTGGTCGCCATCGCCGGGCTTTCATTCGCCGGTCCGAAGCGCGCGACGGATCGGATTCTGTATCCACATGGCTCGAACGTCATTCAGTTCGCCCGAGGCGAACATCGTCGTCAGCACGGACGGCTACTTCGACGTCTATCCCTCCTCCGGCCGGCTGGACGGAGACAAGCCCGCCTATCGCGGACATCTCGCGGAGCTCGGGGCCGGGATCCGCGGCGGCGATGACCGGCTTGCGGTTCGTCCCGGGTCGGCAGTCCTCGCCTCCGCCGTCACGGCCTGGTCTGACCTGCACGGCGCGGCCGCCGTCCGCGGCGACCTTGGCCGAGGGCGCGACGGGAACCAGGAAGCCGCAGCGTAGCCTTCGCTCGCCGGGGGATCGACGCCGCACACCCCGGTGTCACGTGTGCACGGCCACGTCGGCGTCCAGGCCGTCGTCGAGCCACGCGACCGCCGCCTCGGCGAACGATCGCCCGGAAGGCTCCAGATCCCAGATGTCGTCCGGATCGAGCGAAGCGAGGATACGTCGGTAGCTCTCGAGCTGGTGAAGACAGCCCAGCGGCAATGCGAGTTGAGCAGCCTCCTCCAGCGTCTCGCGCGAACCCTCGTCAGACCAGCCGTCGAGGTAGGCCGCGACCATCGCCGTTCGCGCGGCAGCGTCCTTTGTTCGCCCGACGTAGGTGACGACGTCGAAGAAGGGATGGGCCAGGCACGAATCTGACCAGTCGATAATCGAGATCCCGCGCGCAGTCGCGTGCACGTTCCACGGGTGAAAGTCGCCATGGATAATGGTCGGAGCAGGGGCCAGGTCGGCGATGCGATGGCAGGCATCCAGGAGCCGAGGCAGACGAGCGCGGAGGCGATCGTGGATCTGGGCGGGCAGTTGTTCGAGGATCGGATCTTCGAGCAGCGCCGGCAGGATCTCGGCCAGTCGCGCGGGCCCTCGATCCTCGAGTTCGATGGCTGCCGGGGACTCGCGCCACGACCGCTGAAGGTCTCCGAGCGCCAAGAGACCATCCGGCCATCGCTCGGGTGGCTCGTCACCGAGGGCCGTGCCGCCGACGTCGCGCATCAGGAGTAGCCCCTCGGCGTCATCGGCGGCCAGGACCGGCGGCCCGATGGCGGGCGCGACGCGCCGGACCGTGGCGGTGATCGACGGCTCGGTCGGAAAGACCCGGGCACAGGACTTCAGGAAGACGGCCCCGTCCGCGGTCTCGGCCCGCATGATCGCCGAGAGTCCCCAGAGCTGATCCATCCGCAGCGCCGTCACGGCCGGTGAGCCTGCCTCCGCCAGGCGTTCGGCTGCCCATCGGCGGGCATGCTCGGCAAAGCCCGGTCTCGACCAGCGCGGGCGTCGCGGCGACGGCGTTCCCGTCCCGGCTTCGGCGCGCCATCGGTTCAGCGACGCGAGGATCTCGGGTGGCCCCGCCCAGTGGACGCCGGTCTCGGACAAGCGCAGCCACGAGCACCCGGCGGGTGTCACGCCGTGTGGCAGCGGCTCCGTCTCGACGAAGACGTGGGGCGATCGATCGGCGTCGTTCAGCCAGGTCGGCGCCACCCGGAGGATCTCCACCGCGTGATCGAGGCGGGCGGCGACGGCCGACGCGATCGCCTTGACGCCGTTCGACGCCACGCCGGCGACCTCGGGCAGTCGAACGAATCCGTCCTCGTCGAGCTGTACGAGAACGGCGGCCATCGTTGGGTGTGGCACGAGCAGGTGGAGCGACATCAGGGGATCGAGGTCGTCGGTCATCGCCGGACGATACTCCGGGACGAATCGCGACATGGACACTACGCTGTCCGGGACCTGCACGGAGGGATCGGTTTCGTGATCGACGAGGAAAGCGCCCAGCACGGGGCACCGGGACCCGTCCCGCCGGCCGTCCAGCGCGCCCGCTGGGACGCGACCGTTCGCACCGGCGTGCCCACGCTGGCCGACGGTGCCATGGGCACGATGCTGTTCGCGTCCGGACTCCAGTTCGGCGACCCGCCCGAGGTCTGGAACCTCACCCAGGGCTCCGTTTGAGCCTGCACGGCAACGAGGAACGGGTGTCCGAGTTCAACCAGATGGCAGCCGTGCTGCTGCGCGCCGAGGTTGACGCTGCCGGCGGCAAGGCGCTGGTGGCCGGGGACATCGGCCCGTCCGGCTCGCTCATGGCGCCGCTCGGCGTGCTGGAGCCCGAGGAGGCGGTCGATGTCTTCGCGGAGCAGGCGGCGGCCCTCGTGGCCGGCGGCGTGGACCTGATCTGGATCGAGACGATGTCCGCGCTCGAGGAAATCGAGGCGGCGATCCGCGGCGTTCGCCGCGTTGCCCCCGAGATCCCGTTGATCACCACGATGACCTTCGACACCCGCGGCCACACGATGATGGGGATCTCGCCGGAACGCGCGGCGCACGCCCTGGTCGAGTGGGGCGCCGACGCGATCGGCGGCAACTGCGGCAACGGTCCGGACGAGATCATCCCGGTGATTGCGAAGATGCATGCCGCCGAGCCCGACGCGATCCTGGTCTCGAAGTCGAACGCTGGCATGCCCGAACTCGTCGACATGCGGGCCGTCTACCGGGCCGAGCCATCGGTGATGGCCGAGTACGCCCGCGAGGTCCGCGAGGCGGGCGCAACGATCATCGGCGCCTGCTGCGGCTCGACGCCGGCCCACCTTGCCGCAATGTCCGAGGCGCTCCGCGTCCGCTGACGGACGATGCTCACATCCCGCGCCGGTCCGGCGGCGCGTACCTCGGACCGTAGCGCGGCGCGGTGATGCCGCTGAGTTCCAGCAGCCTGATGACACGCGCGCGGTGACCGCGCCACGGCTCGAGCCCACGGCTCGAGCAGTTCGAGCATCCGGTCGTCCGTGCCGCGCGGCTCTCCTGCCAGCGCGAACGAGACGAGGTTCTTCAGGTGGAAGTCGCCGACGCTCACCGCGTCGGGATCGCCCAACGCTCGGAGCGTCACCTCCGCCGCCGTCCAGGCGCCGATGCCCGGGTTGCGGCGCAGCGCGGTCGCGGCCGCGGCGCCGACCTCGGCCCGCGAGCCGGCGAGGGCAGTCAACGCCTCCAGTCTCGTGGTGTCCCGCGCAACGCGGCGGAGCACATCGGCTCGTCGCTGCTCCACGCCGAACGGGTGGTAGGCGTAATAGGGGAGCACGGCGAGGATCTCTGGCGCCGGCTGCAGTCGAAGGCGGAGCTGCGTCGCAAGCGGCCCCGGGGCCGGCTCGCCGTGCTTCTGGATCAACCCGCGATACGCGCC
>JACVXW010000106.1 GCA_015661135.1 Chloroflexota bacterium | reverse complement strand
GCGGCGGCGGCACCCGCGGCGGCGGCGGCACCCGCGGCGGCGGCGGCACCCGCGGCGGCGGCGGCACCCGTCGCCGGCCTCGATGTTCGCAGCATGATCATTTCCGTGGCTTCGGGAGGGTCAAGGCCGACGCAGCCTGGCGTCGCGTCTGGATCTCGGTCGATGGGCTTGCGATGGATCACCACGTGATCGTCGAGCGGCAGAAGGCCGGCGCTGAAGCGCTGGCACGGCCCGCCCGCCGAGCCATGGACTGGGCGATCCCGCAGGATGATCACCTGGCGAACATTGGCGGCCAGATGAACGGGGCCTCGCGAGGAGCCCTCAGCCGGCGGCGAGCGCCTCAAGGATCGGCCGGACGTCGATGGCGCCCGCGTCGGGCATGAGCGCGATCACGACACGGCGGCCTGACGTCGCCACTACCGGGTTTAGCGACAGGCCCGTGGCAGCGTCCGTGGCGGCGACCCGAAAGGCGGCCGCATCCGCGATCGTGTCCCACTCGATCACGATCACCACGACGTCGTCATTGACACCAGGCCCGCCGAGCAGGGCCACCCGGTCCCCGCCCCACCCCTCGGCGGCCAGCCGGGCCACGTCGCCGGCAACGCCACCCTGGCGCAGCCAGACGCGCAGCTGGAGCTCCCCGAGCGTGTCCTGGGCATCCAGAGTCCAGCCCGCCCCCAGTCGTGCGGCAAGGTCCGCCGGAAACGACACGTCGACCGGCTCCTCACCGGCGAGGTACTTCTCCGGATGGATCACCTGCTCGGTCGAGACCGGCAGGTTCGCGAAGGCGACGTCCACCGCGGCATACCCACCCGCCGCGAGGAGCGCAGTCACGAACGCCGACCCCGCCGTGTACGGAAACAGCGAGGTCTCGAGCAGGATGGGTGGGGTGCGGGCGAGGACCGCCAGCATCTCCGGGTCGGCGGCTCCGGCGGCGAGCTCGGCAAGTTCGGCGACAGACAGGTTTGCGGTCATCCAGGTCGTCTGGACCGACACCGCGTCGCCCTCCACAAGGGCAAGGACGGCGAGTGCCCGGTCGCCCTGGTCCAGTGCCTCGTCCAGGCCCAGCGACTCCAGGTCGAATTGCCGGTCCTGGAGTTCGTGGGTGAACTCGTGCGCGTACGTCACGCGCTCGATGGGCCCGAGGCCCCCGGATCGACTGACCAGGAAGAGCTCGTCCACGGCCGGGTCGTAGTAGCCGATGACCTGGCTGCCCTGGAGGTCGATGTACATGTCGCGGAGCGACGCATCCGCGGGCAACAGGCCGAGCCCCTTCAGGAGCCGCTCGCCGAGCAGGATCTCGGCCGCCGGGTTGGACGCCTCGAACTCCGCCTCGATATTCGCCCGGAGCTGCGCCGCGTCGATGATCCGGGGATCGATCCGCGACGGGGCGTCCAGGCCCCGGATGGCGACCACCTCGGCGGCGATCGCCCGATAGACCTCGAGAGGATCGGGGACCGGGGTTGCCGCCGAAGGGGTCGCGGCCGATGGGATCGCCGTTGGCGACTCGGCGGCGCTCGGCGACGGGCTCCCGTCGCCCCCCGTGCAGGCGCCCAGCTGCAGGGCGATGGCGAGGAGGATGGCGAGGCGGCGCCGGGGACCGGTCAGCACGACGGCGATCCTACAGGGCGGTCGCGCTGACCGGGCTCGAGCCGCGGCGGCCGAACGAGCAGCGCCCATCGTCCGGACCGACGGTGTGCGTTTCTTAATCGAGTGCTGGCTCGCGTCTGAACGCTCGGCGCCTAAGGTTCTCCTCGGACCGAACCCTCGAGGTTCCCATCCCTCCCTCCCTCCGACCGGAGGCGCCAATTGGGCAGGCGTCTCCGGTCCTCCCTTTTCCGGGGTGGCGCGCAGGGCCCCAGGCCCCAGTGAACGCGGCTGTAAGCGCCGTGTGTCAGAATCGATCGCGATGGAGATCACCTGGTACGGGCGGACGTGCATCCGCCTCAAGGGCCGCGACGCGGTCGTCGTCGCCGACGCTTATCCCGCGATCGTGGGGCCCACCGGCCGCGGCATCACCGGCGATATCGTCACCTACAGCCACCCAGATGACGAGCCCCTTCCAAAGGCCAAGGGCCGTCGTTCGCGCGACGGTGGCACCGTGCTCCCGTCAAGCCTCGAGGAGGCCTTCGTCCTCGATGGTCCCGGGGAGTTCGAGGTCAAGGAGGTCCTGCTCACGGGCGTCCGGACCTATCGTGACGATCAACGGGGGGCGACGCGCGGCCGGCAGACGGCGTTCGTCATGGAACTGGATGGGCTGCACACCATCCATCTCGGTGACATCGGCCACCTCCTGACGGAGGAGAAGATCGGCGACATCGGCAGCGTGGACATCGTCTGCGTGCCGATCGGCGGCGCGCTGTCGGCCACGAAGGCCGCCGAGCTCGTCGCCCAGCTGGACCCCAAGATCGTCGTCGCCATGCCGGTCTGCGCCGAGGAATCGGACTGCGCGGAGGCCGTCGCGAAGTTCTTCCACGAGATGGGCGGGACGCCGGCGCCACAGTCGAAGCTGTCGGTCTCGATGTCCACGCTGCCGTCCGAGGTCACCGCGGTGGTCCTGGAGTCACGCGGCAAGGTGTAGCCGGCCGCGTAGCTGCTTCGTCTAGCGCCGGGGTCGTTCAGCGTCGGCCGCGGCTCAGGCGGGGGTTCGCTCCAGGACCACGCGACCGCCCTTGACGACGACCCGGACGAGATCCGCGGCCGGCCAGTAGGGCAGTTGGCGATGCGTCGGGACGCGCCAGATGACAAGGTCCGCCGCCTTGCCGGCCTCGATCGACCCGATCTCGTCGCCCCGCCCGAGTGCATGCGCCGCGTTGATGGTCACCGCCGCGAGCGCCTCGGAGGGAGTCATCTTCAGCTCCAGGCAGGCCACCGTCATGACATGCGGGAGGCTGGTGGTCGGCGACGTCCCCGGATTGAAGTCCGTGGCCAGGGCCACAGGTATGTCGCGCTCGATCATGGTCCGCGCGGGCGCAAAGTCGTCATGCATCAGGAACCAGGTCGTCGCCGGCAGGAGCGTGGCAACGACCGGGCGCTCCCCCTCTGCCGCGCGGGCAAGGGCATCCAGACCGGCTGGGGATGGGGCGGCGAGGTGGTCGGCGCTCAGGGCCCCGATCTCGGCGGCCAGCTCTGCCCCGCCGCTCGGCGCGATCTCGTCCGCGTGGAGCCGCGGCTGGAGACCGAGCCGCGCGGCAGCCTCGAGGACGCGCCGGGACTGGTCCGGCGTGAAGACGCCGGCCTCACAGAAGACGTCGGCGAATCGCGCCCGGCCCTGCGCCGCCACGCCGGGCAACTGCTCCTCGATGCAATGGCGGATGTAGGCCTCCGCACCGTCCGGCCGCGCCCGGTATTCGATCGGGACGGCATGGGCGCCGAGCCACGTCGGCAGGACGTCGATGGGCCCTGCCTGCCCGAGCCGGTGGGCAACGTCGAGGAGGCGCAGCTCGGTCGGCAGGTCCAGCCCGTAGCCGGACTTGGCCTCGATGGTCGTGGTCCCGTGGGCAAGCATTTCTCCGAGCCAGCGACGTCCGTGCTCTTCGAGCGCTTCTGCGGTCGCCGCGCGGGTAGCCGCAACAGTGGACAGGATCCCGCCGCCCGCTTCGAGAATCTCGAGGTAGCCGGCGCCCTGCTGCCGGAGGACCAGCTCGCCCTCCCGTGAGCCGGCGAACAGCAGGTGCGTGTGGGCGTCCACCAGCCCGGGCGTGACGGTGCCGCCGGCAGCATCCAGGCGGGCGAAGCGGGACAGGGGGTACCCGCCGGCCTCGAGCGTCCGGGTCAGTTCAGCGCCCGGACCCACGGCCAGGATCCGGCCCTCCCAGCAGGCAATGACCGGTGCCCCGTCAGCGGCGGCGCCCGCGGACGTGGGCGGGCCCGTCAGGACGGCCGCGTCACCTTGCGCGGATCCGCGCCGGAGGCCGCCGGCGAGCGTGGCCACCTCGGCGGCTCCTTCGATCAGCAGGCCCGGCAGGCCCTCGGCCGCGCGTCCGCCCTGGATGAGCCGGAGCGAGCTCATGGATGGACGGGGTGTTCGCTGTCCGTTGCCGCGGCCAGCCGCAACTCCAGGGCCATCATGGGGTCGGCCTCCCGCAGACGGATCGTCCGGGCAGCAGCGGCGAATCGCTCCTCGACAGGGGCGTCGGGCGGACTTCCGCCGTGGGCCGCCACGTCCATGAACGCGGCAAGCGGCGCCAGTCCGATCAGCTCCGATTCCCGGAGCCGGACACCATCCTCCGCGGCCAGCCCACGGACCTCCTCCCAGACCCGCCAGATCGGCGTCGTCACGTAGTCCAGGAGGTTCATCGACACCTGGGCACAGCCGAGCTCCTCGATCATGAAGCCGTTGCCCTGGACCGCGGGCAGCCCGCCACCGGATTCGCGGACCCGCCGCGCGATCCGCTTGGCCAGCTCCACGTCCGTGGATTCGAGGTTGATGTTCCAGGCAATGAGGAACGGGCGGGCACCCACAGCGACGGCACCGGCGCGCGGATGGGTGCGGGTTGGCCCGAAGTCCGGCTCGCGCCCGTGCGTGCCGATCTCGGCACGGAGGCCCTCGTAGCCGCCCCGGCGGACGTCGGCCAGCCGGACGCGGTCCGGCCGTGTGGCCGCTCGCGCGTACAGGTAGACGGGAATCTCAAACCGCTCCGCCAGGTGCTCGCCGAACGAGCGCGCGAGCGCGATCGCGTCGTCCATCATGGTTTCGCCGAGCGGAACGAACGGGATGACGTCCACGGCACCGATCCGCGGGTGCTCCCCCGTGTGGCGCTCCATGTCCATGTCGCGGATGGCGACCTCGATCGTCGCCTCAAGCGCACGGGTCACGGCGTCCGCCTCCCCGGCGATGGTCAGCACGGACCGGTTGTGGGAAGCGTCGCTCGTCCGGTCGAGCAGGTGCGCGCCCGGCGTCGCGAGCACCGCGCCGGCGAGCGCGTCCACGACCTCCAGGCGGCGGCCCTCCGAGTAGTTCGGGACGGACTCGATCAGCATCCTGCACATCGTGCCATGCCGTGGATGCCTGCCGTGGATGCATCCCGCGGATGCATCCGAGTTCCCGTGC
>JACVXW010000105.1 GCA_015661135.1 Chloroflexota bacterium | reverse complement strand
TCACGCGTCTCGGAGATGTCGTCGACGATCAGGACCTTGATGCGGTCGCTCATGGCGTCTGGTGTGCCTTCTCCTGCCCAACTGCTCGGGCTACGGGGCGGGCGTTGGCTGGAGGAAGGTGATGATCTCGGGCGTCAGGACGCCGTAGAGCGAGACCATGTTCTTCAGGATGATGCCGGTCGTGGGGACGATCTCCGGGATGATCGGGTTGCCCGAGGCATCCACGAAGTCCTTGGGCGACCGGAGCGTCAGGGTGATGCTGCCGTCCAGCTGGACGAACTTGATCACCTCGGCCTGCTGGGGCGTGACCGCGAGGATCACGATCTCCTGCTGGCCGTTGAGCGAGGTCGTCCCGGATCCCGGCACGGGCGTCGCCACGCCGGTCTCCGTCGCGGGCGGCGGCGGCAGCAGGGTGGCCACGACCTGCATCCCCTGGAGGAGGACCTTCACGCTCGTTGGATCGTAGTCCCCGGTGGGGACGCGCACGATCGTGTCGGAGTCGAAGATCGGGAATTTCGGATCTGTCGTGCCCACGGCGGCGACCATGTCCACGAAGTCACCGCTCTTGATAAGAGTGCCCACGCCGGACACCTGGTCCACCTGGACCGCGATGCAGGTGAAGCCGGCCGGACATTCGAGCCGGGCGGCTGAACCGAGATCCGCGAACTGGAACGTCGTCACCTGCTGCCCGCGGGCGATGGACTGGCGGACGACCTGGCCGATGGCCTGGCTGACGTCGCCGAACGCCCCATTGCTGCGGTTTTCGATCAGGATTTCCTGGGTCGCGACCATGGCCGTCGTGACCGTCACACCGAGCGGGATGTCGCGGGCCGCGACCACCGTGGCCAGCGTGGTCGGCGGCGCGGTCGGGCCGCCGCCGCCGCCGCCGCCGCCGTTCCCACCGATCAGGATGAGCACCAGGACGAAGGCCGCTGCGGCAAGGAAGACGCCGATCAGCAGGATGAGACGGTTCGAGCGCTTCAAGTGAAAATCCTCCCCGGACGACGTGTGACAGGTGGCACCACTCTAGCACCGCCCCGATGTCGCGCGACTATACCAATGGGCTAGTACCAGTGGTAGGTTTCGGCAGGAAACCGCGCACGGCGCAAGGTGAATCGCAAGGTCCGCCGATGCGGATCAGGAACAGCAAGCGGCCCGTCCGGTAGGACGGGCCGCCCTGATCTCCGCGATCCGGTCTGAGGGTCAGACCGTATTGCCGACGATGCTGAGCTTGGAGCTGATCTGGGTGCCCAGGAAGAGCAGGGCCACGATTGCGATGACCGCGATGAGTGCAATGATCAGTGCGTATTCCGCGAGGCCCTGTCCCTCCTCGTCGCGTCGGAAGAATCCGACGACACGTGCGAGGCCGAGAGTCAGCATGCTGGTTCACCTCCCTGTAAGGACCGGGCGGTGCGCTTCCCCCGGAGAGATTCGCCGGACGTTGGGACCGCCGGCCCAGTATGGGTCCGGCGGTCCGAGATCTCAAGTTGGAACGCGTGCTAGATCGACTTGCCGACGGTGCTGAGGATCTTGCTGATCTCTCCACCGAGGAAGATCAGGGCAACGATCGCCACGATGGCGATGAGGGCGAGGATCAGCGCGTACTCGGCGAGACCCTGGCCTTCCTCGTCGTTTCGGAACGAAGCGATAAGAGCAGTAATGAACGACATGTTAAGGACACCCCCTTTCCTGTCCAAGCTCCCCGTGAACCGGAGGCGGCCGTCAAAGTACGAGCAGTGGACCGGCGTGTCAAGGCCACCGATGGTCCCATGACCCCACCTCCGCCAAGGATGATCACCATCCCTGATGGGGCCGGCGCCGCCGAGTTCACGATGTGATCCGATCGCGCCAGATGGACGGCCGCACCAGCTCAGGATCGCCTCGGCAGACCCTTCCCCGCCCGGCGGAAGTCCCGGCCGTGGAGAATGTGGTGCGTGGACGCGCCGGGCGCACCTCAGCCTGGATAGGGCAGGGCCGCGGTCAGCCGAAGGCGCCCGCCGCCGTCGAGCAACTCGAGCTCGATGCCGAGGGTCGCGGCGCGCTCGCTGATCTGACGCCAGGTCGAAGCCGGCAGCACCACGACGGCCGCCCGGCGAGCAGCTGCCTCGGCCTCGCCGTGATCGGCGCGCCGATCCTCGACCATCGCGGCCAGCGCCGGAGGCAGTATCTCGCCGCTCGCCGGCAGCCCCGGATCCGCCACCGCGGCCACGCTCCGGCTCGCAACAAGGTTGGCTTCCACGACCTCGCCCCAGTCGAGGTGCAGCGAGGCCCGCTCCGGCTTCGTGGCCAGGAAGGCGGCGAGCGCCTCGTCCAGGATCCGGAAGAGGCCGCTTTCCAGCTCCTCGGGCAGACGGCGATCTACCCCCATCGATTCGAACTCGACCGCGACCCCGGCGCGTCGTCCGCGATCGCGCGCCGCGCGCCGCAAGGTCGGCACCAGGCCGAGGTCGTCCAGCACCATCGGCCGGACGTCGAAGATGAACGTCTTCGTGGCCTCGAGCGTGTGCTGGACCATTCCGACGAGCTGCCCGACTTCCGTCCGGGCCGCCACCGGATCGCTGCTGATCAGTCGTTCCACGATCTCGGCCTGGAGGACGATGTTGGTCAGGCTCTGCGCCGGCCCGTCGTGCATCGCCCGCGCGATATCGCGGCGCAGGTCCTCCTGGGCGGCAAGCACGATCCGGGACACCGCCGGCGGGAGCGCGGCGGCCTCCGTGCCGCCGGCCGCTTCGGGGCCGCCGACCGTCTCGCCGCCGACCGTCGCTCGGAGGCGTTCCGCCGCGGCATCGAGCACGGCCTTCAATCGGACGAGCGAGGCTCGCTTGCTCTGGAGGATCTCGAGCTGGGCGTCCATCAGGGCGGCCCGCCGGGTGAGGGTCACGGTTTGCGTGGCAAGGTCGATTGCCTCGCGGGCGGTCGCCGCAACTCCGAGTGCGGCCAGCTTCTCCGCCGCCGCCGCTCGCCTCGCCTCGTGCCGACCTGATTCGGTTCGGGCCTGGCTGACGAGCAGGTCGATCTCGAGCAACTCGCCGTCGAGCCGTGCCGATTCGGCGGCAAGGTCGTTCGCGTGGGTCGCGGACACCGTCACTGCCGGAGGCCCCGGTTCGCTGGGTCGGGCGACGATCAGTCCTCCGGCATCTTGATCCAGCCCTGGCGCATCGCGTAAACGACGGCCTGGGTGCGGTCGTTCACCGACAGCTTCCGCAGGATCGAGCTCATGTGGTTCTTGACGGTCTGCTCGCTGATTGACAGCTGGTAGGCGACCTGCTTGTTGGTCATGCCCTGGGCGATGTTGTCCAGGATCTCGACCTCGCGCGGGGAGAGCGGCGCGAAGATCGGGGCGGCCTCGTGGCCGTAGACGGCAAGCTCGCGGAACTCCTTGAGGACGCGAGACGCGACGGACGGCTGCGAGAAGACCTTGTCGTTGATGAGGTACTCGCCCCCGGACACCCGCCGAATGATCGCCACGAGGTCGCTTGGGCTGATGTCCTTGAGGATGAATGCGGCCGCGCCGGCCTTGATTGCCTCGAACAGGGCGTCCTCGTCCTCGGCGACGGCAAGGACGATGATCGCGACCGAGGGCAGCTCGCGCTTGATCCGCTGGGTCGTCTCGATGCCGCCGGGTGACGGCAGGGACAAGTCCATGAGGATCACGTTCGGGGAGGTCTCGAGAGCGACGTCCATCGCGCTGCGAGAGTCGGCCGCCTCGCCGACGACCTCCAGGTCGCCTTCCTTCGACAGGATCTGCGCGATCCCGACGCGAAAGAGGACGTGGTCGTCCACGATCAGGATCCGGGTTCGCTCCTCACCGGGGCGCCGGCGCCGTTCCGGGCCGCTGTACTCCATCGCGCTCATCTGCTCTCCTCTTCTCCCCGTGGAATCGCGATCTGGACCACCGTCCCGCCGTCTGGACGGGATCGTACTTCGAATCGGGCGCCGATCAGCTCGGCTCGTTCACGCATGGACTGGAGACCGAAGTTGCGGCGGCCCCGCGCTGCCACCGCGCCCACATCGAACCCGCGGCCATCGTCGCGCACTTCGATGACCCATTGTCCATCGTCCTGCGCCGCCCGGATGGTCACCTGCCGCGCCACGGAATGCCGCCGCACGTTCTGGAGGGCTTCCTGCACGATCCGCAGGATGACGGTCTGAACCGCCTCGCCCAGGACCTGGATCGCCGGGTCCACTTCGGCCGTGACGGAGATGCCCATGATCGCGGCCACCTGGTCTGCGCTATCCCGGATTGCGCCGTCGAGGCCGAGCTCGGCCAGGATGGGCGGGCGGAGCTGGCTGATGAAGGCGCGCACATCGCCCAGTTCGCGGCGCAACAGCTCGCGCAGCAAGCGGAGCTCCGCCGCGGCGAGGGCCGGGTCCCGCCCGAGCATCCGCTCCACCAGCTCGACCTGGAAGACGGCGTTGGAGAGGGCCTGCGCCGGGCCGTCGTGGACTTCGCGGGCGAGCCGGGTGCGCTCGGCCTCCTGGGCCTCCACGATCCGCATCTGCAGGTCGGTGACGGTCATGGACGTGCTCGGGTCGCTGACGAGCGAGGCGTCGTCGCGGCCGAGGAACAGCCACGCGCTTTCGAGGGAGCGGATCGCGAGGTCCAGGCGGGCGAGCGCGGAGCCTTCTGCCCCGGCCTCGCGAGCGGCGATCGCCTCGTCGCGCCGGGCGACGCGGGTCCGGGCATCATCGGCGCCGGCCTCGGCCGCGGCTGCCGCCGCTGTGCGCTCGCCGTCGGCGCCGGTCCCGTCGGCGGCACCGGGCGAGCCCCGGGCGGACGATTCGCCGGGGGCTCGGCGATCGATCGCGGCGAGCTCCACGCGCAGGCGATCGAGCTGGCCGAGCTGCTCGGCGTGGGCCTCGCGGAACCGCTCCCTCACCGAGCGGAGCGCGTTCGCGCTGTAGGCAACCGCCTCCCGGGATTCAGCGAGGAGGCCTTCGAGTCGTCCTCCTCGAGCGTCGGTGTCCGGCACCCCGTTCATGCGCGCCGAGTATACGGGCGGGCTTGCCGCGTC
The DNA here is from genome assembly GCA_015661135.1 of Chloroflexota bacterium. Taxonomy (GTDB): domain Bacteria; phylum Chloroflexota; class Limnocylindria; order Limnocylindrales; family CSP1-4; genus UBA5189. The sequence goes on along the minus strand of JACVXW010000105.1, from coordinate 49 downwards.
AAGGGCAGGTGATCCGGAAGATGGTGAGGCCGCGCACCGCCAGATTCGA
>JACVXW010000104.1 GCA_015661135.1 Chloroflexota bacterium | reverse complement strand
GCCCCCGGGCAGTCGATACGAATCGGCCACGACGTACACCGCGGGGCGCGAGTCGCGCCGGAGCGTCCCGTCGCCGCGCCACGCGGCGAGGAGTCGCGCCGCGCGGCGGTAGCGCTCGTCCGGATCCGCATCCCCAGGTTCCGCGGTCGGCAGGTCGAGGCGAACCGCGTTGCGCGGGTCGCGGGCCAGCAGCCGGAGGTGCTCGTCCGGCCCGATCACGTCATATGGCGGGGCGACCACGGACGCGAGGTCGGTGACCGCCTCGGGCGAGTAGCGGAGCGCGCGAAACGGACGGACGACGGGCACGTGCACCTCGACGGAGAGCCCGACCGAGGGCTCATCGGGGGACCGGAACCGGGGGCATTCCGGCGGCGTATCTCGGACGACAGACCGCATCCCGGCCGGCGGATCGTACGATAGGAGCGAGCCACCCGCGATCGGACGGTCGAGCCCGCGCAACTTTTCAGGTGGCCTCGGCGTCGATGATGCGCCCGAAGGTCCGTATCCGCCGCAGGAGGCGTCGTGCCGCTCGCCATCACGCCGCCGCCCCCCGGCGCCGCCCTGGCCCGCCGTGCCCTGGCGGCGGTGTTCGCCGCAGCCCTCATGCTCGGGCCGCTTGCCGGCACGGCCTCCGCCGCCGGCGTCACGATGGAAGCCCGGGTCCTCCTTCAGGGCCACACCCGCATCGGTTCCTGGATGGCCATCGAGGTCCAGTTCGAGAATACGGGCCCGGCAGTCCAGGGCGAGCTACGGATCGATGGCGGATCGCAGGGCCGTACCCGCTTTTCGGTGGCGGTGGATCTGCCTACCGAATCGCGCAAGACCTACGTCCTCCACGCCCAACCGCCAGCCTTCGGGCGAACCGTCAAGGTCCAGCTTGTCTCGGGCAGCACGACAGTGACCTCGCAGGATGTCGCCTACCTCATCCATGACGGCGGACAACTGATCGTCGGCGTGCTCGCCGAACGGCCACAGGGAATCATCGGCGAGCTGGACCTCGATCCGAGTCCCAACGGCGCCGCGCCGGCCATCGTCTCGCTCGGCGTGGCAGACCTCCCGGAGCGGGTCGAGGGATGGGCCACGCTCGACCGCCTGATCTGGCAGGACGTGGACAGCAACACCCTCACGGAGCCACAGCTGGCCTCGCTGCGAGGCTGGATCGCTGGCGGCGGGCGCCTGATCATCGCCGGCGGCACCGCCGGTCTCGGGACGCTATCGGGGTTCCCGGACGACATCCTCCCCTATCGCCCGGACGCGACCCTCGATGTCGCGCCCTCGACGATCGCCGCGCTCGTCGGGCCGGTGCCCGCGGATGCGACCGACCTGCCCGCTCTCGCCGGCGAGAGCGGGCGCGGAAGGGCGCTTGCGACCTCGGGAGACCGGGTCATCGCGGGTGATCTCGAGTACGGCAGCGGCAGTGTCACGCTGATCGGCTTCGATCCGACGGCGACCTGGCTCGCGGAAACCAGGAGCGTCGAGGCGATGTGGCGGCGATTTCTCCCCAACCGGACGAGCGGCGGCCCGGTCATCACCACGGACGACAGCCAGATCGTGAACGCTGTGAGCCAGCTGGCGTCGCTCGCGCTGCCGCCGATCGGCGGGCTCCTCGTGCTCCTGGGCGGCTACATCCTGCTGATCGGACCGATCAACTATCTGATCCTGCGCCGGCTGGACAGGCGCGAGCTGGCCTGGGTGACCATGCCGGTCCTCATCGGGGTCTTCGCTGTCTCGGCCTACGGCTTCGGAACCGCGCTGCGGGGCACGGACCTGATCCTGAACGAGGTCGCCATCGTCCGGGGCGCCCCTGGCGCAACGGAGGGAACTGCCCAGGTCTACCTCGGGATCTTCTCGCCGTCGCGCGCCACCTACCAGCTCCAGGTCCCGGGCGGCGCCCTCCTGGCAGCTCCGATCAGTGGCGACTTTGCCGGCGGCGGCAACGCCGGGGTACTCGACGTGGTCCAGGGGGACCCGGCGCTCGTGCGCGACCTCGCCGTCGGCTTCGGGTCCCTCCGGACCATCCGGGCCGAGTCGGCCACGACCGTCCCGCTCGTGGAGGCCCGGTTCTTGCTTCAGGACGGGGTCTTGAGCGGCACGATCCGCAACAAGTCCGAGATCGCCCTCGAGAAGGTCGCCGTCGTCCTGGGCGGGTCCGTCGCTGTGATCGGGGACATTCCGGCGGGTGCCGAGAAGACCGTGAGCCTTCGACCAACCGGGAACCAGTTCTTCCAGTCCATCTCAGACCGGGTGTTCGGTCAGGTCTTCTTCGGCGACGCCTCGCAGCTGACCGACGAGGGCCTCCGGATGCGTGTTCGCCACGCCGTCCTGGACCAGCTGACCTACGACCCGATGTTCGGCAACATCGGCACGCTCAGCGCGTCCGGCCCGGTGATCCTGGCCTGGGGTCGGGACGACATCCTGGACGTCCAGATCTCCAGTCAGACGGCCCGCCGCAACGCGAATGTCCTGTACTACCTGCCGGCGGGGCTGGAGGTCAGCGGCAAGACGACCTTCCACACGGACTTGATCCAGACGACGGTGGTGTCCGCCGACGCCGCCTTCTTCAGCAAGGATCCCTTTTCGCTGAACATGGGAGCCGGCTCCGCGACCATCTCCTACCAGCCGATCACGTTCGAGGGCACCATCGAGCCGACCGCCCTCCAGTTTGGCCTGAACTTCGGGGGCGGCCCGCTCCCGGTCGGCGGCGGCGTGTCGATCAAGCCGCTCGCGGTGATCCCCGTTCGCTGCACGGACCTCGCCAATACCGAGCCGCCGGGCTGCGAGCCGGCGCGCAACGACGGCGTTCCGGAGATCGAGCTGTTCGACCGGACGGGAGACGGCGCCTGGGTCCGGCTGCCGCACCTCGGCCAGGGCGCCACCTATTCCCTCGAAGATCCGTCACGCTACGTTGATCCGGCGACCGGCCAGGTCCTGATCCGGTTTCTCAACGAGGTCCAGGACAGCGGGGTCAGCGTCCAGTTCCAGGTCTCGATCAGCGGGGTAATCTCATGACCTCCATCGTCCGCGCCGAGGGCCTGGTCAAGCGGTACGACCGGACCCTGGCCGTGGCCGGCCTGGATCTGGACATCGCAGAGGGCGAGATCTTCGGCCTCGTCGGGCCCAACGGCGCCGGCAAGACAACAACACTGCGGATCCTCGCCACGCTCCTGGAACCGACGTCGGGCGACGCGGAGATCGCCGGCTGGTCCGTCCGCCGGAACCCGAACGAGGTTCGCCGCGTCCTCGGGTTCATGCCGGACGCCTTCGGGGTCTACGACGACATGCGGGTCTGGGAATACCTGGATTTCTTCGGTCGCTGCTACGGCCTCCCGGCCGCGTCGCGCAAGCGGATCATCGGGGACCTCCTGGAACTGGTGGACCTCGCCGACAAGCGCGACACCTATGTCCAGGGTCTCTCCCGGGGCATGCAGCAGCGACTCTGCCTGGCCCACGCCCTGGTCCACGATCCCAAGGTCCTCCTGCTGGATGAGCCTGCCTCCGGGCTGGATCCGCGCGCCCGGGTGGAGCTCCGCGAACTCCTGCGCGAACTCCGGTCCCTTGGCAAGACGATCGTTATCAGCAGCCACATCCTTCCCGAGCTCGAGGAGCTCTGCACGAGCGTCGCGATCGTGGATCGCGGGCGCGTGCTGGCCTCCGGCCGCGTCGCTGACATCGAGCAAAGGCTGCGCGTGGGCGCCGTCCTGCGCGCCCGCGTCCTCGCCGAAGGCGAGGCCCTCGAGGCAGCGCGCGACTGGTTCGCCGCACAGCCGGATGTCGCCGCCGCGGCGATCCTCCCGGACGGCATCGTGGAGCTGGGCTTCCGCGGCGACGAGGCCGGGGCCGCCGCGCTCCTTGGGACTGCCGTGGCCTCGGGACTGGCAATCGCGAGCTTCTCCCGGGCCGCCAGCGACCTCGAGGAACTGTTCCTCCAGGTGACCGGCCAGGACGAGCCCGTGGCGGTGTCGGCATGACCGGGGCCACGCTTCGCCGCCGCCTGCCCCGGCTCGCGATGCCGGGCATCACCGCGATCGGGGTGAAGGAGTTGCGCGGGCGGATGCGCGGCAAGCGTGCCTTCGTGAGCGTTACGGTCTACGTCCTTCTTGTGGCCGGCTTCGCCTGGATGGTCGGGCGAATTCTCGAGGACACGGTCCGGAACAACTTCGCCTGGGACCCTACCTATAGTTCGGCAAGCATCGGGCGCGGCATCTTCATCGCCCTGATGTTCCTCCAGACGCTGATGATCAGCGTCCTCGCCCCGGCCTCCACGGCCGGCACGATCAGCAGTGAGCGCGAGAAGCAGACCCTGGACCTCCTCGCGGTGACCCCCATTTCGTCCGTGGCGATCGTGGTCGGGAAGCTCCTCAGTGCGCTGACCTGGGTGTTCGTCCTCATTCTCGCGTCCATCCCGGTCTCGGCCCTCGTCTTCGTCTACGGCGGGGTCGCCCCGGACGACGTGGTCCGCGGCTACCTGATGCTGCTCATCACCGCAATCGGCTTTGGTGCGATGGGGACGTTCTTCTCGGCCCTGGTTCGGCGCAGCGGCGCCGCCACGGGGCTGACCTTCGTGGCGGTCCTTGTCGCCACGGTCGGGCTGTCGTTCATCTGGGTCTTCATGCGGGCGACCTCCGACGGCGCCTTCACCAAGCGCCCGCCGGAGGCCCTGTTCTACCTCAACCCGTTCGTCGCCCAGGTCGACGTCGCCTGTGGGGCGGAGAACAACACCGGCAGCTGGTGTTACATCATCGATGAGATCACGGGCTCCGGCGTCAACTTCATCCCACAGGCGCAGCCGGCGCCGGCCTTCGATGGCGGGAAGGGCGGCGTGATCGTGGCGCCCGACGGCCAGGCGGTCGCCCCGGGCGTTGGGGTGCGAGACTTCGTTGCCGCCGACGTCCTGGCCATCCAGCGCGATCGCTACTGGCCCCGAAGCGCCCTGACGCTCCTCCTGCTCGCGGTGGGCTTCACGACCGCCGCCGTCCAGCTGGTCACCCCAACCCGTCGCTGGCGCCCGCAACTGCCGGGCTTCCTGCGCCGTTCCAGGTCACCTCGCGGCTTGCGTCGCGGCTCCCTTCGCGTCTTCGGTCGTGGCCCTGGCGCCGCGGCCCAGTGACCGCCGCGGTGGAGACCGAACTGCTCCACCTGCCGTCTGATCCGAAGCTCCACCTCGCAGGCCCGCTGGATCCCGAGCTCGAGCGGATCCGGTCCGGCTTGCGCCCGCATCGACGGCGCCTCTGGTTCCGCCGGATCGTCCGACGGGCCTGGATCGTGGCGGCCGTCATGGCAATCGCCGAGCTGGCGCTCTGGACCGTGGCTCGAATCATCCCGATGGAGGCGGCGCCGGCGATCGGCGCAGCCATGCCGGTCCTCGGCCTCGTCGCCCTCGCCATCGTGGCGATGCGCGCCCGGCCGTCGCTCGGCGAAGCCGCCGTGGCGGTCGATCGCGAGGGTGGACTTGGTGACCGCGTCGCATCCTCCCTTGCCCTCGCCGTTGCCGTTCCTGCCGCGGCCGGGCCCGCAAGCGACGACGACATCGCGGCGCTCGAGGCCGATGGGCCGCTCTCGGACGAGCGTGCTGAGGAGCGCCGGTTCGTCCGCAAACAGCGCCGTGACGCACTGGGTTCGCTCCGGATCGTCCGCTCGGACCTGTTCCGTCCCCGGCTGTCCCGCCGCCCGGCCGCGGTTGCCCTGATGGCGATGCTCGTCCTCGCGCCCGTCGTCCTCCTGCCGAACCCGCAGGATGCCGTCATCGCCCAGGCGCGTGCCGTCCGCGAGGCGGCAACCGCCCAGGCCGAGAAGCTGGACAAGCTGGCCGAGGATCTCGAATCCAAGGGCACGTCCGCGAACGATCCCCGCTCACAACTCGCCAAGGAGCTTCGCGACCTCGCAAAGCAGCTCCGCGAGAACCCCGGCGACCTGAACGCGAACCTGGCCAAGCTCGGGGCCGTGGAGGCCGCCCTGCGATCGCAGCTGAACCCGGCCAATGAGCAGCGCGCAGCCGCGCTGGCGACGCTCAGCCGCGGACTGTCCCGGGCCGCGACGGGCGATGAGAAGGCAAACCCGGACGGTGACCCGGACAAGGCTGCCGAGGACCTCAAGGACCTCGGCAAGAACCTCGACAAGATGACAGACGTGGAGAAAGCGGAGCTCGCCCGCGAGCTGTCGGAACTCCAGGCGGCGGCCAGCCAGGCCGGCGGCGCGGCCGGACAGGCGCTCAAGGACGCCGCGCAGAGCCTCGCCCAGGGCGACACCGCCGGAGCGAAGGAAGCCCTGGATCGCCTGTCCGAGGCCCTCGGCGACACCGAGGACGCCGTTGCAGCGAACCGCGACCTCACGAGCGCCGCGAACCAGCTCCAGGACAGCGGGCGAGACCTCGCCAACGCCGGCCAGGCGGGCCAGCAGGGACAGGGAAACCAGACCGGACAGAACGGTCAGCCGAGCCAGGGCGGCCAACCCGGTCAAGGCGGCCAACCCGGCCAGGGTGGTCAGCCCGGTCAAGGCGGCCAACCCGGCCAGGGTGGTCAGCCCGGTCAAGGCGGACAACCCGGCCAGGGTGGTCAGGGCGGCTCCATCGGGGGCGGCGGGTCCAACGCCAACCACCTCGGCTCAGGAACGGGCGGCAACGGAAGGCCCGGCGGTCCCGTGAATCCCAACCGACCCTCGGAACTCGGCGGAGACCTCGGCAGCGTCTTCGCCCCGTTCGACCGGCTCGGGCGGCCAGGCGACCCGTCGTACATCTCCGGGACCGGCGGCTCGGGGCAGACGACCCAGGGCAACCAGCAGGGTCCCGGCACGGATCCCGGCTCCTACGTGCCGTACTCGCAGGTCTTCGGTGACTTCTACCAGTACGCCCTGACCTCGCTGGACCGGGGTTACGTTCCCCTGTCCGTCAAGGACTACGTTCGCGACTACTTCAGTTCGCTGGATCCCACTCAGTAACGCCTGCCGATCGCGGCCTGGACCGCGCCGGCGCCCGGAGGAATCAATGGAAACGACCACCATGCCGGCCGGCGGCGCCCCTCGACTCAGCCCCGAAGCGTTCGCTGATCGCGCCGGCGCGATCGAACGCGAGGTCGGCAAGGTCATCGTCGGCCAGCGCGAACTGGTCCGCCAGACCGTGACGGCCCTGCTCGCCAACAGCCACGTCCTGCTCGAGGGCGTGCCCGGTCTGGGAAAGACGATGCTCGTCCGGACGATCGCCGACGTCATCGACTGCGCCTTCAACCGGATCCAGTTCACGCCGGACCTGATGCCGGCCGACATCACCGGCACGAACATCCTCGTCGAGGAGGAGGGTCGCCGGATCTTCCGGTTCCAGTCCGGGCCGATCTTTGCCAACCTCGTTCTCGCCGACGAGATCAACCGGGCGACCCCCAAGACCCAGTCGTCGCTGCTCGAGGCAATGCAGGAGCACCAGGTCACCGTCGCGCGGCAGCGCTACCCCCTAGATCCGCCGTTCTTCGTGCTCGCCACCCAGAACCCCCTCGAGATGGAGGGCACCTACCCGCTCCCAGAAGCCCAGCTGGATCGGTTCCTGTTCAAGGTGATGGTCCCCTTCCCGTCCGAGGAAGACCTGATCACGATCATCGAACGGACCACCGGCGCAGACGCGCCTGTGGCCGGCAAGGTCTGCACGGCGGCGGAAATCGTCGAGATGCAGCGCCTCGCGAGAGCGGTCCCGATCGCGCCGCACATCACCGCGTACGCCGTGGGCCTGCTCGCTGCCACGCACCCGGACCAGCCGCGGGCGCCGCAACTGGTCCGCGACTACGTCCGCTACGGCGGATCGCCGCGCGGGGCCCAGGCGCTCGTGACGGCGGGCAAGATCTACGCCCTCCTCGATGGGCGCTTCAACGTGTCGACGGACGACATCCGCGCCGTCGCCCTGCCGGCGTTCCGCCACCGGATCATCCTGAACTTCGAAGGCGAGGCCGAGGGCATCACGACCGAGGCGATCGTCCGGTCCGTGCTCGACGCCGTCCGGGCGCCGTCGGTCGAGTAGCGCCGCTCAAGGCGCGACAGGACGAAGACCGTGGCGATGGACGGCCCGGCAGAAACGCCGCTCCCGGTAGTGCCAGGGCAGGGCGCGGAGGGCGGCGCGCGCGCGGGCGGTCGGGTTCGACCTGCATTCCTCGCGTCCGACCTGGACCCAACCGTCTTCGATGAAGGGTTTCTCCGCCAGCTGGAGCGACTCCTCGTCCTGATGAAGGCCCCGGTCCGGGGCGGCCTGAAGGGCGGACGACGATCCGTCAAGCGCGGCCAGTCCGTAGAGTTCGCCGACTTCCGGGACTACTCCCTCGGCGACGACCTTCGACAGCTGGACTGGAACGTCCTCGCCCGCCTAGAGAAGCTGTTCATCAAGCTCTACGTCGAGGAGGAGGACGTCACGATCCACTTCCTCCTCGATGCCAGCGCGTCCATGGCCTCGGGCAGTCCGGCCAAGCTGCTCTTCGCGAAGCGGGCCGCGGCGGCTCTCGGGTACATCGGGCTGGCGTCCGAGGATCGGGTTGCGATCACCGCCCTTGGCGGACGGGCCGGCCGGCGGCAGGTCGCGCTCCGTGGCTCCGGCCGCGTCTTTCGCCTCCTCTCGGCCCTCTCCGCGATCCCGGCCGCCGAGGGACCGACGGACCTCCTGGCGGCCACCCGGCACGCGGCGGCGCAGCTGAGCGGCAGGGGCGTCATCGTGCTCCTGTCCGATCTTCTCGATCCCAATGCGGACCGCGTGATCCGGGAACTGGCGGCGACCGGCTCGGAGTTGATCGTCCTCCACCTCCTGTCGCCCCAGGAGATTGATCCGGCCCTGGAGGGCGACCTCCGCCTGGTGGATATGGAATCCGGCGAGGGCATCGACGTCACCGTGGACCTCGCCACCCTGGACGGCTACAAGGCGCGCCTGGAGTCATGGCGGGCCGGGTTCGCGGATCTTGCCGCCAGGCGGCAGGCGACCTACGTGCCGCTCTCGACGGACGTCGCCCTGGCGGACCTGATGTTCGCCGAGCTCCGCCGTCGCCAGGTCGTCGGGTAGGGCGCCGTGTCATTCATCTCCCCGCTCGCCCTGCTCGGCCTGCTGTTCCTGCCGGTCGTGGTCGCGATGTACCTCCTCAAGCTCCGCCGCGACGACGCGATCGTCCCGTCCACGCTCCTCTGGCATCGGCTCGTGGCGGACGTGGAGGCGAACGCGCCGTGGCAGCGACTCCGGCGAAGCCTCCTGCTGCTCCTCCAGCTGCTGCTGGTCCTGCTCCTCGCCGGCCTGGCTGCCCGGCCGTTCCTGGAGCGGCCGGCGGGCCTGGCCCGCGACCTCGTCCTCGTCATCGACACCTCGGCCAGCATGGCCGCCACCGACGTGCTGCCGGACCGACTCACCGTTGCCAAGCAGGAGGCCCTCGAGGCCCTCCGCGATCTGCCGGCCGGGGGCAAGGTCAGCGTCGTGGCGGCCGGCCGGACCGCCCGCGTGGTCGTGAATGCGACAAGGGATCTTGGCCGCGTCCGGGCCGCCATCGAGGCCCTGGAGGTCTCGCCGGCATCGGGCGACCTGGGCGATGCACTCAACCTCGCCGACGCGCTCGCCGCGCGATCCGGTGACGCCGAGATCCTCGTCGCTACCGATGCCGCCCTCGCCACGGCGCCGACGTCCCCGGTGAACCACAAGGTCACCGTCCTCCAGGTGGGCCGCGATCGGAAGAACCAGGCGATCGTCGCCCTCGCGGTCCGCGGCGGCTCGTCCGGAGTGACGCGATCCGTGTTCGTGAGCGTCGCGAACCTCGACATCGAGCCGGCCCAGCGCCGCCTTGAGGTGTACGGCGATGGCGTCCTCCTGGAGGCGCGCGACATGCGCCTCGACGCCCAGACACGGGTCGAGGCGATCATCGACGACCTCCCCGTCGGCGTCCGCGTGGTCGAGGTCCGGCTGAACGGGACTGGCGCCGACGCCCTGGCCCTCGACGACCGGGCGTGGGCGATCGTGCCGCCCGACCGGCTCCGCAGGATCCTCCTCGTCTCCGAGGGGGACCCCTACCTCGAGACCGCGCTGAGCTTCCTCCCGAACACGGAGCTGTACGGGGTGGCGCCCAAGGAGTACGGGCCCGCCACGCACCCGGAGCTGTTCGACCTGATCATCTTCGAGGGGTCGGTTCCGGCGGTCCTGCCGCCGACAGCGGTGCTGGCGATCGCGCCGAAGGCGACGAGCCCGCTGGGTGAGGTCACCGGCA
>JACVXW010000017.1 GCA_015661135.1 Chloroflexota bacterium | reverse complement strand
GATGGGTTCCGGGAGCTTCAGTTCGAGGACCCCCGGGACCTCGGAGCGGAAGTCGAGGAGCGCATCCAGGACGGCTGGACCATCCGCCGGCTCGACGGGTCCGGCCAGGCGCAGGTAGAACGGGCGCGCGCCCCCCACACCGAGCGTGGGGACGCCGAAGATCGCGAAGCTGGAACGGGCGGCGGCCCAGTCGTCCGCGATCCGCACTCGAGCCGTGGCGAGTTCGGCCGGGCGTGAGAAACCGTCGGCCACTCGACCCGCCGCCGCCCCCGCCGCCGCGGCGAGACTGTCGAGCAGCATGAGGTCGCTGATGTCGGCTCGATCCTGGAACCGCGCCTCGTAGACGGCCCGGCGGAAGCGCGCGGCGACACCCCGCGCTTCGTTGGCCTCGACGATCGCCGTCGCGAGGAACGCGGCGAGCGACCGGCGGTCCTGGCGCTCGCGGTACTGGATGTAGTCGAGCGGCTGCTCCCAGAGTCGCCAGTCCGTGGCGCCGGGATCCCGATTCACCTGTTCCAGGCCGAACAGTCGATGGCGAACCGCGACGCGCTCCGGCCCGAGATCGTCCAGCCACAGGACGACGCGCTGCGAGTACGGGCAGTGGTAGTCCATGAACAGCTCGATCTGGACCGCCTGACCGAGGCTCGTCACCTTACGAGGACGCCGCGGCGCCGGCGACCACGATCACCAGGGTGAGGATGTAGACGTGCCCCAGGGCGCTCCACCAGATGGAGCCAGTCCGCCAGTTGAGCCAGCCGAACACCGCCCCGCCGAAGAGCGTCGAGAACAGCTCGATCTCCGGCTTGCCGAGGTGCGAGAAGACGAACGGCAGGAGCGTCACGATGAGACCCACCGGCCCGATCGTCCGGAGGAGCGTGAACAGCAGAAAGCCCCGGAACAGGAACTCGGCCGAGGCGAGGTCCAGGGCGTTGGTGACGATGAGATCGCCGAGCGGTGCGTCGGAGATCCCGTAATAGGTGCCGAACTCGGCGCCCGACCCGAGGGCCATGACGATCGGCGTCACGACGGCACACCCTGCGGCGGCGAGCCCGATGCCCCAGCGCCAGTCGCCCAGCCCGAGCCCGTAGGCCGGCAGACGGTCGCGGAAGGCGAGGACGACCACGAGCGCGGGCGCGAGGCCGAACAGGACCAGCCGCTCGATTGCCTGGAAGCGAAGGGCGTCTGACGATCGGCCGAGCGCCTGGATGTCCGCCGGGATCGCGAGCCGCGTGAAGTCGACCAGGAGCAGGAGTGACACCGCGGCCATCGCGATCGTGGCGCGAACGGGCAGGTCCAGCCCAAGGATGCCGATCACTCGTCGGTCCGCCGCCGCCGCCGGATAAGCCGGTCCGGCAACGAAACCGGCGGCGAAGCGAGTGGCGAGACCCTGAGGGCGGCTCACCACGTCATCGGCGAGCGCCTCGGGCGAGGCTCGACGCGCCGACCGCGCCCACCCATGCCCCGACGAACGCAAGGCTGAAGGCCATGATCACGAGCACGCTGGTCGAGACCCCCGCGATGTCCCCGGCAGTGATCAGTTCCGCGATTCTCACCCCCGCGATGAAACCGCCGATGGCGCCGGCGACGCCGCCGATCGTCCCCGCGACGGTCGGGCCGGTCAGGCCGAGATTGAACGAGACGCGGCGGCGAGCGCGCCGGAGCTGGACGGCGCCGGCCACGCTGGCAATCGCGGCCCCGACGATCGTTGCGACGAATGCCGGCTGGAGCGAGCCGTACCCGCCGTACTTCTCGAGCGATCGAAGGTAGATCGTCGCGTCCGTGTACGCGATGCGCAGAACCAGCAGGCAGATGACGCCCAGGATCACGGGTCCGGCCACCAGGATCGCGAGGCGGCTGTTCCAGGCGCGATCGCTCCAGGTCAGCGCTGTGGCGATCAGTCCGAGTTCCAGGACGAGGCCCGCGTCGCCGGCACCCTCGAACCCGCTGATCTCGAAGAAGCCCTGGTACGGGAGCCACGCCTGCATCCAGGGCAGCAGCGCGCCGACGACCATCACCAGCAGCCCGCCGAGGAGGGCGGTCCGGAGCGGGTCGCGCAGGGCGTTGGGGCGGCTGAAGCGCCGCCGAGGCGCCGGTTCCGGGAACCGCCAGTCGCGAAGATCCATGGGCGCACGCTACCCCAGTCGGGCGAATCGCTCCGGCCAGCCGACCTGGCCGCCAACTGCCACGAGCCGGACGTCGAACCCGGCCGCGTCCAGCACGCTTGCCGCGATCGCCGCGCGGCCGCCGGCCTTGCAGGCAACCGTGATCCGCCGATCGCGCGGTAGTTCGGCCAGCCGGCCGGGAAGATCCGCGACGAAGATCGTCTGGGCACCGGGGATCACGCCGTCGGCGTGCCATTCAATCGGCTGCCGAACGTCGAGAAGCGCCGGCATCTGCCCTGCGACCGCCTCCGCAAAGACGTCGTCCATCGTCGTCGTCGGGAACGATGAGATCGGTCGGCCGGAGGCCTCCCACGCGCCGACGCCACCCTCGAGATGCCCAGCGACGTGCTCGTAGCCGATGCGGAAGAGCTGGATGATCGCTTCGGCGCGTGCCTCCGCCGCGGGCGCCGGAAGGACGAGCGCGAGGGGCGCGTCGAACGGCAGTACCCAGCCGACGTATGCCGAGAAGCTGTCGTCCAGTTCCACGCTCAGCGAACCGGGGATGTGCGCTGCCGCGAACGCCGCGCGCGGCCGCGCGTCCACGATCCGGACGCCGGTCACCACCGCGCGCTCGAGACCTGCTGGGTCCAGCCCGACGCTCGCCGGCGGACCGCCATGGACGGCCGGTCCCGCACGATTGAGCGGGGCCATCCGGGCGTAGTAAGCAGGGAATCGGCCAACGCCCCGGAGCAGGGTCTCGCGGAAGTCCGCACCGTCCATCGCCGCCAGGACGGGATTGCCGGTGAGCTCCGCCCCAACCGTCGTCGTCCTGGTCGGCGCGGCCGAACCGGCGCTGCAGAAGCTTCCGGCGCCGTGGGTCGGGAGGATCCGGACCCCGAATGGGAGAGCGGCGAGCCTGCGGAGTGACTGCGCCTGGAGTGCTGTCAGCTCGTCCGTCAGCTCGTCGCCCAGGAGGTCGGTCCGCCCGGCGGTCCCAACGAGGAGCGAGCCGCCGGTGAAGACGCCATCGGGCGTGGTGTCTTGCGGGACACCGGCCCCGCGGATCGCCCAGGCGAGGTGCTCGGGCGTGTGGCCGGGCGTGGCCATCGCCGTCAGTCGAAGGGCGCCGACCTCGATCGTGGTCCCCTCTTCCGCGCCGCGATGCGCGAAGGCATACGAACCGCGGGCGGGCGCCACGATCTCGGCGCCGGTGGCGGCCCGGGTCTCCAGCGCACCGGACAGGTAGTCGTTGTGGACGTGTGTGTCGATGACCCGCGTCACGCGCCAGCCGCGCTCCGCCGCCACCGCGAGGAACCGCCACGCGTCCCGCTGCGGGTCCACGAGCGCGGCCTCGCCCTCGCTTGCGATCAGGTAGGAAGCGTCACCGAGCCCCCGGGTGGTGAAGACCTCGATATCCATTGGCCCGTGCATCGTCGCACGCCCGCGAAAGGTCCGGCGCCTCGTACCATTGGGTCCATGGCAAAGATCGGCTACGCGGCGATGCTGGAGCAGTTCCACCCGACGGACCTGCTCGACTGGTGTGCCCAGGCCGAGGCGGCCGGATTCAGTGCCGGGTTCATGGTCAGCGAGCATTTCCATCCGTGGACGCCGCAGCAGGGCAACGCCGCGTTCGCCTGGTCGTTCATGGGGGCCCTGGGCGTCCGGACCTCGCTCCCGTTCGGGACCGCCGTCACGTGCCCCGGGTTCCGCTACCACCCCGCGGTCATCGCCCACGCCGCCGCGACTCTCGGGGCGATGTTCCCCGGCCGGTTCTACCTGGGCCTGGGCGCCGGCGAGGCGCTCAACGAGCACGTCGTCGGCGGTGTCTGGCCCGAGATCGGCGTCCGCAGCGCGATGCTGTTCGAGAGCATCGAGATCATCAACAAGCTCTTCAGCGGCGAGGTCGTCAAGCATCGGGGCGAGCACTTCACCCTCGAGAGCGCCAAGCTCTACACGCGCCCCGAACAGCCGGTCCCGATCTACGTGGCGACCGCGGGGCCCATCAACGCGAAGAAGACCGGCAAGTTCGCCGACGGGATCATCACCGTCGGGGCCGCGGACGAGAAGATCGGGATGCTCTGGGCGAAGTTCGAGGAAGGGGCGCGCGAGGCGGGCAAGGACCCGTCACGCTCACCGAAGCTGCTGCAGATCCATGTCTCGTGGGCACGGACAGACGAGGAGGCTCGCGACCAGGCCGTGCGCGAGTGGCCCAACGGCGGGATGCCCTTCCCGAAGCAGGACATCAAGAACCCCGAGGACTTCGCGGCGATGGCGAAGATGGTCGGCCCGGAAAACTTCAAGAACCGGGTCCTCATGACCTCCGACCTCGGCGCCCACGCCGCCCACATCCAGCACTACCTGGACATGGGCTTCGACGAGGTCCACCTCCACAACGTCGGCCGCAACCAGGCCGAGTTCATCGAGGTGTTCGGCCGCGAGGTCCTGCCGCAGCTGAACCTGGGCTGAGCCCGGCCTCCAGGCCGCCGTCGCCGCCAGATCGCGCGGCCCCCGAACCGCCAAGACTGTCAAATACCCGCCACACGGGTACTAGTCGGCGCCGCCGACGTCGATCCGCCGCGACGGCGTACGGATTCATCCCGGCGCACGCTCGTGCCGGTACATTTCGGTCGCCTCGGCCGGCCGCAACCGAGAGATTCCGAGGCTCTACCCTGACTAATACCCGCCTGGCGGGTATCTGGCGAATCGGACCCGACGTCCCCGACCGCGGGTCTGCTCAGGGCTCGACCGGCCGCTCCGACCTCAGCCCGACCCGCCTCTCACGATTCGCTGCGCCCGCCGCGCCACGACGATGAACTCGCGGACGTGGTGGAGCGGGCGGATGTGGCTGCGCTCGTCGCCGTAGATCGTGGAGATCGGGACCCAGCGGATGTGCCAGCCCTCGCGCAGGCAGACGGCGATCATCTCGACCTCGAACGCGAAGCCGTCCTCGCGGCTGTCGAGCATCGCCGCCATGAGCCGGCTCCCGACGAGCCGGTAGCCGGACTGGTTGTCCGGGATCCAGCGGCCGACTGCCACCGAGAGCAGCACCGTCCCGAACGCGTTGGCGATTCGCCGGACGACCGGCATCCGTCCGAAGTCGCGGGCGCCGATGATCAGCTCCACCGGACCCGCCGTCGGGCCCGGCGCCGGGCCTTCGGCCGAACCTGCCGCGGAACCTGCCGCGGCCGCCGCGAGGAACCGCGGCAGCTCGGCCGGGTCGTGCTGCCCGTCGCCATCGAGAGCCACGACAGCCGCTCGCCCGGAGGTGAGTGCCTGGGCGAACCCGGCGCGGAGTGCCGCGCCCTTGCCCTGGTTGGGGTGCTGGCGCAGGACGATCGCACCCGCCGCCTCAGCGACGACCGCGGTGTTGTCGGTGGACCCGTCGTCTACGACGAGGACCGGGAGGTGCGCCGCCGCCGCCCGCACGACCGCACCAATTCGCGGTCCCTCATCGTGCGCCGGGATGAGAGCGAGGATCGGGGAGCGGGTCGCGCGCATGCGCAAATCGTAACTGCCGGCCCCCTCTGCCGGCTCCGTTCGGCGATGCCGCCGTCGACATCGAGGGTTGACCCAATTGAGTCTGAGTCTCAATATCAGCTCATGCGAAGGAGCGCGCCCCGGACCCTGATCAGCCTGCTCGTGGGCGTCGTCGCGGCGTTCGGCGGCGCCGGATGTGGTGGCCCGGCAACTCCCGGATCATCCCTCGACCCCGCGGATCGGATCAACGTCGTGACGACCTCGGCCGTTTTCGCCGACCTCATTCGCAACACCGGCGGCGAGCGCGTGGCGGTGACCAACCTCGTCCCGAACGGAGCGGACATCCACACGTACCAGGTCACGCCCGAGGACATGCGTGCGATCGCGGCCGCGGACCTGTTCGTGATGAACGGCCTCGGCCTGGACGACTGGCTCGAGGGGACGATCAAGGCAGCGTCAAGCGACAAGATGATCGTGCGCCTCGCCCCCGACCTGCCCGGAGTCGCGCCGCTCCCGGGAGAGACCGCGGCAACGCAGAACCCCCACCTGTGGCTGGACGTGACCTACGCAGGGGGCTATGTGGATCGCGTGGCAGGGGGCCTGAAGGCGGCCGATCCCGACAGCGCCGAGGCGATCGCGGCCACGGCCGCCGCCTACACGCAAACGCTCGCAGACCTTGACGCCTGGGTCCGCGACCAGATCGTGACCATCCCGGCCGAGAACCGACGGGTCGTCACGTTCCACGACGCGTTGCCGTACTTCGCTCGCGCCTACGGCCTCACGGTCGTGGGGGTCGCGGTGGAGGCCCCCGGCCAGGACCCGAGCGCCGGCGAGATCGCGGCGCTCATCGACGCGATCCGGGCGTCGGGCGTGCGGGCGATCTTCAGCGAGAGCCAGTTCCCGACCGCGCTCATGGACCAGCTCGCGCGCGAGACCGGGACGACCGTGGTCGCGAACCTCTACACCGATACCCTTGGCGCGGAGCCCGTGACGTCATACGAAGCCCTGATCCGCTGGGACGTCGAGCACCTCGTGGAGGCCCTCAGGTGACGGTGACAAAGACGACCGCGACGACCGCAACGGCCGAAACGACCGCTGGCCGCGGGGCGGCTATCCACCTGGAGGACGTCACGGTCGGCTACGACGACCGGCCGGTGCTGGAGCACGTAAACCTGACCCTCCAGCCGGGTGCCCTGACGGCCGTCGTTGGCCCGAACGGCGGCGGCAAGAGCACGCTCCTCAAGCTCATCGCGGGGCTGCTCAAGCCGTGGACCGGGCGGATCGACGTCCTCGGCGGCGCAGCCGGCGTCCGCGCCCGTGAGGTCGCCTACGTCCCCCAGGCCGAGGCCGTGGACTGGGGGTTCCCGATCTCCGCCGGCGACGTCGTGATGATGGGGCGGTATCCGGCGCTCGGCCCGCTTCGGCGGCCCGGGCCACGCGACCACGCCGCCGTGGCGGCTGCACTCGACCAGGTGGGCATGGGCGCGTACGCGCGGCGGCAGATCGGGGCCCTCTCGGGCGGCCAGCGCCGGCGCGTCTTCCTCGCCCGGGCACTCGCCTCCGAACCCGAGCTCTACCTGCTGGACGAGCCCGTGACCGGGGTGGATCCGGCGACGCAGGAGGACCTGATGCGCGTCCTGGGCGCGGAGGCGAAGGCGGGGCGGACGGTCATCGCCAGCACCCACGACCTCGCTTCGGCCACCGAGCACTTCCGGTCGATCGTCGCGGTCAACGGCACCATCATCGCCCAGGGCGACGCCAGCCTCGTCCTCGACACGGACGTGCTCCGCCGAACCTATGGCGGGCACCTCCTGTTCGTGGGAGATCGGGCCGTGCTCATCGATGACGCCCACCACCACGACGAGGCCGCCGGCGGGGAGATCCACCACCACGACGGCGCCGACGGCGGACCCGGGCACCGGTCATGACCCTCCTGACCGATCCGCTCGCCTATGAGTTCTTCGTCCGGGCACTCGCTGCGTCGGCGGTAGTGGGGCTGGTCTGCGCCGTGATCGGCACGTTCATGGTCCTGCGCGGCCTGGCGTTCATGGGCGACGCCCTCAGCCACGCGGCCTTCCCCGGTGTCGTGGCGGCGTACCTGTTCGGGGCGCCGTTCTACATCGGGGCGACGATCGCGGCCGTCGGGACGTCGCTCGCGATCGGCTGGATCAGCCGGCGCAGCCGGCTCCGCGGCGACACCACGATCGGGGTCCTGTTCTCGGGAATGTTCGCCCTCGGCATCTTCCTGTTCAGCACGATCCCGAACTACGTAGGCGACCTTTTCGGGCTCCTGTTCGGCGAGGTGCTCGGGATCAGCGGATCAGATCTCGTCGCGCTTGCCGCTCTCGCGGCCATCGTGCTCGCTCTCGTCGCGGTCTTCTGGAAGGAGCTCCTGTACTCGACCTTCGATCCGCTCGGCGCCGGCGCCTCCGGACTCCCGGTCGCGCGGCTCGAATACCTGTTCCTCGGACTCATCGCCATGACGATCGTCATCAGCCTCCAGGCCGTCGGGATCATCCTCGTCGTGGCGATGCTCGTGACGCCCGCAGCCGCGGCCCAACTGATCACGGACCGGTTCTCGCGGTTGATCCTGGTCGCCGCGGCGATCGGGATCGTGGCGCCCGCGGTCGGCCTGTACGTCAGCTACTGGACGAGCACGGCCAGCGCGGCCCTCATCGTCCTCGTCGAGACGGCCGCGTTCCTGGTGGCGCTGCTGCTCGGACCTCGAACGGGCCTCCTTCGCCGCCGCCCCGCCCGAGGCTGACAGCGTCTCCCGTCAGACCTTGACCTCGTCGATCCAGCACCAGGTCCAGGTGTAGCCGGGTACGGTCGCCCGCATGATCGGATGACTCGTGGTCCCGAAGTGCGCCCGGGCGTGCCGGTTCGGGGAGTTGTCGCAGCAGCCAACATGGCCGCACGAGAGACATGTCCGGAGCTCCACCCAGATCCCGCCAATGGCGAGGCACTCCTCGCAGCCGGCGGTCCGCGGCTGGACGTCCCGAATCTGATTCAGGTGGGCGCAGGGCGGCGCCTTCCGGCCGAGCAGTCGCTTGAACGGGCCCATGTGTCGGTCTGATTGAACCTCGCGACGGCGGCGGGAGCCGCACGATTCGGCCCCCGTCCTCCCTCCCGTACAGGCTACGACTTGACAGGCAGAAAGGTGGCTGTCACCAGCAGCGGTGGGAGAACGCCGCATAGGCAGCGACGTACCAGGCCGAGCCGTGCTCGCGGTCCCAGAACCACGCACTCAGCCGCTGGGGCGCGAGGGTCCCGCCACAGCCGGCGCACCGGTTGCGGTTCTCGCAGCGGCAGCCGATATCGACGACCGCCACTGGAAGCGCGCCGCCGGGATCCGGCCGGGTCAGACACTCGCCCAGGGCCTGGTCGCAGGTCGGACACCAGCGCAGGCCCGGCGGAAGTCCGTCCGCCCCGGACCCGGACAGGCGCTCCACATCCGCGGCGGTCGCCAGTCGCCGACTCTCGAGGCCGTCGCCAACGATGTAGCGGGCTCCCATCTGTCGGTCCGCGTAGACCCGGAGCCGCTCCAGCCGCCACTCGATTTCGGCGGTGGTCGGAATGACGTCGGCAATCACGAGCCGGTCGACGACCGGCAAGCCGGTCGGCACCATGGATGACTCGTCGGACACGCCATCAGGCGCGACGTACACGGCGTCGGCCGGTCCCAGGACCGCGCAGGTGTCCAGCCCGTTGATGGCGGCCTGCCTTCGAGCGAGTTCGATGATCCGGTCCCGTGGCCAGTCCGACGGCACGACGGCCACGTGTCGGAGGGCCGACCGGCCGATCCGGGTCACGAGATACGGGTAGCCGTCGAAGCCCCCGAGCCATGGCGCGACCGGGTCTGGTGCTCGGCGTGCGAGCATGTCGGACCGCGTCCAACGAGTGGAGGACATCCTCTGCTCCTATCGCACCCGGCAGGGGCACCGTGCCGGCGTGAGGGACGCCGAGCCGGTTGCCGCGCCGTCATCGAGCCGGGGCTCTCGGGCGCTCTTGATAGGTGGCACTCGATCTGCGAGTGCCGACGCGGATCATACCGCGCGGGACAACGTCTGCCTGCCAGCGGCACGATCCTCCATTGGGATGTGCATGGTATGGTATGCGCATGTACAGCGAACGAACCCAGGTCCTCCTCTCCCCATCGCAGCTTGCGCAACTGAAACGCCTGGCGACCCGGAAAGGACAGTCGGTCGGCGCGGTCATCCGGGACGCGATCGACGCCTTCGTCGGGTCGGCGCCGGCCTCGCGCGGGCGGGCCGTCCGGTCGATCCTGTCGATGGAAGCCCCGGTCGACGACTGGGCGGTGATGAAGGAGCAGATCCAGCGCAGCCAGGCCGGCGGCGAGTGACCGTCTTCATCGACACCGCCGTGATCATGTGCGCGGCCGGGAGCAGCCACCCCCTCCGCGACCCGAGCCGCCGGATCCTGACCATGGTCGAGTCCGGTGACCTTCTGGCGGTGACCTCGACTGAAGTGGTCCTGGAGATCGCCCACCGGTTCCTGAGCATCGGTCGCCGCGACATCGCCGAGCAGTTGACGGCGGACACGCTGGACCTGTTCGCACCGGTGCTGCCTATCACCCACGCGGTCGTTCGTCGGCTACCGGGTCTGATCGCCCGCTACCCGGGGCTGGCGGCGCGGGACCTCATCCACGTCGCGACCTGCCAGCACGAGGGCGTCACCGACATCGTCAGCCCTGATCGGGGATTCGACATGGTCGCCGGACTTCGTCGCCTGGACCCCACCGAGTTCGCCGGCGACGACTGAGAGGCGCCCGGAGATCTCGACCCGCTTCACTGCTACGCTTCCGCGCCGTGACGACGACCGACCCCGTGGACGATCAGGCGCCAGACCCATCCGCCGATGCGGCGCCTAGTAGCGCCGCGGTCCCGGAGGAGCGGCAGCCCGGTTCCCGCTACGTCCCGGCCGTTCTGTCGGCCGTGCTCCCGGGCCTCGGGCAGCTCCGGCTCGGGCAGCGGCGCCTGGCGCTCGCATTTGGTCTGCCGATCGTGCTGCTCATCGCGGGCGGGGTCGCCGCGGTCATCGTTCAGGGACCGGCCCGAGCTGCGACGACGGTCCTTGCCGAGCAGGCGCTGTGGGGCCTGCTGGGCCTGCAGTTCCTGCTCCTCGGGTCGCGCCTGGCGGCATCTGGTGCGGCCCTCTTCGATCGACGCTTCGGGCCGCTTCGATGGCGCGATGCGGTGCTGGTCAGCGTCCTCGCGATTGCAATCGTGGCACCGCAGGCGTGGGCGCTCGCGGCCACGAACGCCCTCCGCCTGGCGGCGGCCGAGATCTTCGTCAACGAGGATTCGAACGGGGGCGCCTGGAGCCCGGCGCCACCGACCCCGGGACCCTCTTCGGCGGCCGCCACCGCGGGGCCGTCGGCGGCGCCTTCGGCAACTCCAGCGGACGCACGGGTGAACGTCCTCATCATCGGCGTTGACGCGGGTGTGGGCCGGCGGACGTTCCTGACCGACACGATGATCGTCGTCTCGCTCGACCCGGTCGCCGGGACGGTCTCGATGCTCTCGGTCCCGCGAGACATGGTTGACGTGCCGCTTCCCGACGGGACGGTCTTCCCGGCGAAGATCAACTCGCTGGTCTCCTGGGCACGCCACAACCCGAGCGAGTTCCCAGGCTCGGACGGTGAGGGCTATGACGTCCTCATGGGTGCGATCGGGACGTTGCTCGAGCTTCGCATCGATCTCTACGCCCAGGTCAGTCTTGGTGGGTTCGTCAGCGTCATCGACCGCCTCGACGGGGTCGACGTCAACGTGCGGCGCGCGTTCTGCGATCCAGGCTACCGCGAGTACGGCTACCCGAACGGCTTCTCGATCACCGCCGGTCTCCACCGTCTGGACGGACAGGCGGCCCTGGCGTATGCGCGCGTCCGCAAGGCATCTGGAGAGTCGGACTTCACCCGCGCGGCCCGGCAGCAGGAAGTCCTTTCCGGGATCCGCGACGCCATCGTTCGCGGCAGGTTCCTCCAGGACCCGGTCGGCCTGCTCGATGCCATCGGGCGCACGATCAGCACCAACGTGCCGCGCTCCATGCTGCCGGATCTGGCGGCCTGGGCGGCCGAGGTTGACCGTGCCGACACGTACCGGGCGGTGATTGCCCACCCGCTGGTGAAGAGCGGCTTCGACGAGCGGGGCTCCATCCAGGTCCCGGACGTGCCCGCGATCCGGGCCCTGGCAGAGACGCTCGTCCCGCCCGCCGGTGAGCTACCGGATCACCCGTCGCCTTCGCCGACGCCGACCGCCCTGCCGTCCGATTCGGCGGAACCATCTACTGGCCCGTCCCCGGAGCCGAGCAATTCGACTCTACCGAGCGCTGATCCGGGGCCCACGGCCAGCCTTGAGCCGAGCCCGAGCCCGAGCGCCGCACCGTGATCGACCTCAAGTCGCAGGCCTTCGAGATCGGTCTTGTCCTCCCGATGGGGGAGTCGTTCGCAGACGGTTCGACCGCGCGGTGGACCGAGATCCGCGACCTCGCCGTACGGGCCGAGGAGCTCGGCTTCGACACGGTCTGGGTCGCGGACGAGCTGCTCTGGCGGACTCCCGGTGGCCAGACGAACGGCTGGTGGGAGTGCGTCGCGATGGCCGGGGCGGTGGCGGCCACGACCTCGCAGATCAAGGTTGGCACCTGGGTCCTGTCGGCGTTGCACCGGAACCCGGGCATCACGGCCAAGGCCGTCGAGACGCTCGACGAGATCAGCGGGGGCCGATTCGTCCTTGGCCTCGGCTCCGGGCACGCCGGCGATCAGGCGCGCGCGTTCGGGTTGCCCGAGGACCACGTCATCGGCCGGTTCGCCGAGGCGGTCGAGATCATCGTCCCGATCCTGTGCCACGGCCGGTCCGACTTCG
>JACVXW010000103.1 GCA_015661135.1 Chloroflexota bacterium | reverse complement strand
GTCCGCTCCGGGTTGCGGGCGTGCTGGGTGAAGACCCGCGGCGCGGAGGCCTGGACGATGGACCGGCACATCCCGCGCGGGAAGCGGACCAGCTCCCCGGCCACGTCGGCACCCGCCTCGCGGAGCAGCCGGAGCGCGTCCGGATCGCCGCGGAACTCGATGCCCACCTCCTCGAGGATCGTGTCGGCGTTCTCCTCGAGCAGCGACAGGCCCTCCTCGGTCAGGACCTCCATGGGCTTGAGGGCGCGGGTCAGGAACGGGGCCGCCTCGACATGCGCCGCCAATCGGGCGGCAATCCGGCCGGCTCGTCCGCCGGTTCGATGGCGCGGACCTTCATGCATCAGCATTCCTCCGTCGGGGCAGCGCGGGCGCTCCGGCCTTCTGCGCGGCGCTCTTCGCCGCCCTGGCTTTGTCATTTACGATCCCGGATCGTCCTAGCCAGCTCCCTGTCACCGGGACGGTTCCCCGGCGCAGGTTTGAGCGCGAGATTCGTGCGGACGCGAGCGTGGAACGGGAGGCGGACGATGCCCAGGCTGGTCGGAGGCGGCTCGGCCGGCGCCCGACCGGGGGATACCACGATCCGGGATCGTATCTGCCCTCTTCGAGAGGGCTTCGCCCGTTACCACGATCCGGGGCCGTAACTGACCGAGATTGCCGGCGCTCATCACGGCTCGCCCTCCGAAGACGCGACGACCGTGGACGCGGCAACGGCATGGCGGCGGCGGTTCGGCGGCCCGGATCGACCGGCTCGCGGCACAGCCTCCCCCCCCACGGCCAGACGCGGTGGCAGCTCGACCGCGGCGGCGAGATGGGGCATCGACGCGGTCTTGTGCGGGAAGGCCATGGCGTCCACGAAGTGCTCCTGGAACCGCGGCTCGATTGCGGTTTCGATCTTCTCGACCGTCCGGACGACCCCCTCGATCTCCCGCCGCGCCTCACCGGACAGCAGCGCGATGAGGGCGCCGGTTCCCGCGGCATTCCCGGCCGGCCCAACCCGGTCAACCGGCGCATCCGGGACGAGCCCGAGGACGAGCGCGTGGAGCGGATCGATCTGGCTCCCGAACGCCCCGGCGAGCTCCACGCGATCCACGCTGTCGACCCCGAGATGGTCCATGAGCAGGCGCGCGCCTGCGTAGAGGGCGGCCTTGGCGAGCTGGATCGCCCGAACGTCGTTCTGGGTGATGGCCATGCGCGGGCGGGCGGGCATGGCGTCGGCGGTGTCGGTGGCATCGGCGCCGGTCGTGGCTTCGTACAGGACGTAGGAGTACGTCCGGCCGTCGGGCACGACGCGCGGGGAGCGGGCCGCCATCGACCCGTCGATCGTGCCGTCCGCGGTGATCACGCCGGCGAGGAACAGCTCGGCGATGACCTCCACGATGCCCGAACCACAGACGCCGGTGACTCCGGTCCGGCGCGTTGATTCCGCGAACCCGACCTCATCCGACCAGCGGCTGGACCCGATCACGCGGAAGCGCGGCTCAAGGGTCACGTGGTCGATCCGGACGCGCTCGATGGCGCCGGGCGCGGCCCGCTGGCCGCAGCTGATCTGGGCCCCCTCGAACGCCGGGCCGGTCGGGGACGAGGCCGCGAGCAGACGGGCCCGGCTGCCCAGCACGATCTCCGCGTTGGTCCCGACATCAACGAGGAGCGTGATCTCGTCGCGGAGGTACGGCGTCTGGGACAGGATGGCCCCGGCCGCATCGGCGCCAACGTGCCCGGCGATGCAGGGAAGGAAGTACGCCCGCGCGCCGGGACGGAGCGGCAGCTCCAGCTCGCGGGCCGTCGTCCGGACCGGGCCGTCGGTCGCCAACGCGAACGGCGCGGACCCGAGGGGGATCGGATCGATGCCCAGGACGAGGTGGTGCATGATCGGGTTGCCCACGAGCGTGATCTCGAGAATGTCGTCCCTGTCGACGCCGACGCGCTCGGCGAGCCCCGTGACGAGCGACGCCAGGGCGTCGCGAACGGCCCGCGTCAGCTCCACCGCGCCGCCGTCGTGGAGCATCGCGTACGAGACGCGGCTCATGAGGTCCTCGCCAAAGCGGATCTGCGGGTTCATCACCCCATCTGAGGCAAGGACGGCGCCGTCGGCGAGGTCGGCGAGGTGGCCGGCGATTGTCGTGGATCCTACGTCGATGGCCACGCCGAGGGCGCGATCGTGCAGGCCCGGCCAGATGGCGATCACGGCCTGTCCATCGTGAACCGCGACGGTGACCCGGTAGGCACCGGCCTCGAGGGCGGGCTGGAGGGCACGGACGACATCGAGGTCGAACTCGAGGGCGTCGGCGTCGAGCGACCACTCGCGCTGGAGCGACGCTCGCAGGCGCGCCAGATCGCCGCCGGGCGTCTCGAGGGTGGGCCGCTCCACCTCGACCTCGTACAGCCGGACCACAGGGTCGATGACGAAGTCGCGGACCGGCACCCCCTTCCGGACGACCTGCCGATGGACCTGGCTTTCGGGCGGCACGTCCACGAGGATGTCGCCGTGGATCGCGGCCCGGCAGCCCAGGCGCCGGTCCGTCGCGAGTCCGCGGAGGCGGTCGTACTCGGCCTCGTCCGCGCCGCGGGGCGAGAGGTGGCCGCCGGTCGAGGTGATGCCGTGCTTGGGGAACTCGCCCTCGCCGGGCCGGACCTGGCAGCGGCCGCACAGGCCACGCCCGCCGCAGACGGAATCGAGATCCACGCCGAGGCGGCGGGCGGCGTCCAGGACCGTGGTCCCGTCCTCGAACCGGCCGCGCCGTCCCGACGGCGTGAAGATGACGAGCGGGCCGGCCCCGGCGGTCACGGCGTGGGAGCGGTGAGCGCGCGGCGGTTCACACGGCGCCCGCGCTCCCCAAGGCCCGGTGCACCGTCCGGGCCGCTGCCCATGCCGGCCTCGGGCGTCGGCGGGCGGTTGGCCCGGATCCACTGCTCCGCGTGCCAGTCATTGCCCATGAGGACGTCGGCGGCCATGATCGCGGCCTTCACGTCCGCCGAGAGCGGGTTCGTGATCGCGGAGGTCAGGCCGGAGGCGATCGCCATCGGCAGGAACGCGGCGTTGATGCCCTCGCGGTTCGGCAGCCCGAAACTGACGTTGCTCGCCCCGCACGTGGAGTTCACGCCGAGCTCCTCGCGCAGCCGCCGGACGAGGCGGAAGACCTGCTGGCCGGCGGTCCGCATCGCCCCGATCGGCATGACGAGTGGATCCACCACGATGTCCTCGCGCGGAATCCCGTGGTCCGCGGCGCGCTCCACGATCCGTTTCGCGACCGCGAACCGGACGTCCGGGTCCTCGCTGATGCCAGTGTCGTCATTGGAGATCGCCACGACCGCGGCCCCGTACTTGCGAATGAGCGGAAGGACGCGCTCGAGTCGCTCCTCCTCGCCGGTCACGCTGTTCACGAGCGGCTTCCCGCGGTAGACGGCAAGGCCGGCCTCGAGCGCTTCCACGATCGAGGAATCGATCGACAGCGGCACATCCACCAGCGACTGGACCAGCTGGATCGTCCGGGCCAGGATCCCCGGCTCGTCGGCGAGCGGGATGCCGGCGTTGACGTCGAGCATGTGGGCGCCGGCCTCGACCTGGGCGACCGCGTCGCGTTCGACGCGGCTGAAGTCGCCGTTGCGCATCTCCTCGGCCAGGAGCTTCCGGCCCGTGGGATTGATTCGCTCGCCGATGAGCACGAACGGCCGGTCGAACCCGAGGACGACCTCGCGGGTGGCCGAGGAGATGACGGTGTGGGTCACGCCTCTCCGCCCCCGGGACGCGGGCGCTCCACGTCCAGTCCGCCGGCCGCGACAAGCCGGGCGAGGACCACCTTCGTGTAGCTGGCCTCGAGGCGCGACGCCTCCGCGTTCGCCTCGGCTTCGAGATCGTCGCCGCAGGGGCGGCCCTCGCGGCGCCACTCCTCGATGTAGTCGCCGAATTGCTTCTTGCCGGCCTTCATGGCCGCCTTGTCGATCGCGACCTGGAACCGCGGATGGAGCACGACCTTGTGCGCCTGCCGCCGATCCTTGGCCACGACCTGGGCCGGCAGGTCCCGCCACCAGATCACGGTCAGCTGCCCGGCCATCAGGCGGCTCCCGCAACGCCGGGCATCGCTCGCCCGGCGCGCTCCGAGGCGCCCGCGGCATGCCCGCCAGTCACCGTTTTCGGCGTGACGCGCTGGTGCGAGGCTGCCCGGCGGTTACGGGCCCCGCCTGAGGGGCCACGAACCAGGACTCGTTGACTGGGAGTCGGCGATTCTTGCGATCCATCGATTCGCGTTTGGTCCAAGACACGAATCGGCGACTCCGCGGCTCGGCTGAGCTGAGCGTCGTGAGACGGGGGCAGTGTCGCGGCGACGCCGGCCATCGCGGCGACGCCGGTCATCGCGGGTGCCAGCTCGCCGTACCCGACAAATCGGCGTTCGAAGCGGAGCCCGAGCCGGCGAGCCCCGCGACGCGCGGCCGTCGTGAGCAACGGATCCGCGGTCTGTGCCAGGTACACGACCCGCGTGTAGTTGCCGAAGTACTGCGGCAGCAGCTCCGGGTGCCGATCCAGCCCCAGGCCGCGGATCACGAGGCGCTCGAAATTCCGGGCGAGGAAATCGGTCAGGTAGAAGGTGCCCGGCTCCTCCTCGGATAGGGCCGCGAAGGCCGCGCGACCGGCGTAGACCTCGTAGCAATGGGCGCCCTCGAGGCGGGCGACACCCTCCTCCTCGAGCACGCGGTCGAGGAGCCCGCCCGTGCCGCAGTCGGCATACGCGACGAACAGCCGGTCGCGCCCGGCCGCCCGGGCGCGACGGATCCGCGCGCGGACGGCCTCGGGAATCCGTTCCGGCCGATTGTGGAGCGTTGCCGGCAGGCAGGTCAGGTCAACTTCGGGGAACCCGGCTCGGCGAGTCAGCGCCACGAGTTCGCGTGCCAGCGCCCCGCACCCGATGACCAGCGGCTTCAGGGTGATCGCCCGTCCGACACGAGCATGTTCCGCAGGGCGGCCATGCGCTGCGGCTTGAGCCCCCCTGTCCTCCGCTGTAGCGCCCCCATCGTTGGAACTGGGGTTCGGAAGGTCAAAACGGGTGCCCGGATCCATGAGTCGCGCTCCGACTCGGGACTCAACTTGTAGCGATGCGGGCGATACGCCCCGGTGCATCGAGCCCGCGGGGCCGACGGCCAAGGCGGGCGATACGCCCCGGCGCATCGAGCCCGCGGGGCCGGCGGCAAGCGAAGCAGGCGATCCGCCCCGGCGCATCGAGCCCGCGGGGCCGGCGGCCATGGCAGGCGCCCTTCGCGAAGCGATGCCGGCTCTGGGAGCGAGCTCAGGCGACCGCGGCACGGCGCTGCTCGACGAGCCTCCGGGCCGTTTCCGAGGCAACGGCGGCATCGCGGCAGTACGCATCCGCGCCCACGGCCTTGCCGAATTCCTCGTTGAGCGGCGCGCCGCCGACGAGGACGATGTAGTCGTCCCGGATGCCGCGCTTCTTGAGTTCCTCGATGACGACCTTCATGTACGGCATGGTGGTCGTCAGGAGGGCGGACATGCCCAGGATGTCCGGCTTGTGGAGTTCCAGGGCCGCGATGAACTTGTCGGCGTCCGTGTTGATGCCGAGATCGAAGACCTCGAACCCGGCGCCTTCCAGCATCATCGCGACGAGGTTCTTCCCGATGTCGTGGATATCGCCCTTGACCGTGCCGATCACGACC
>JACVXW010000102.1 GCA_015661135.1 Chloroflexota bacterium | reverse complement strand
CCATCCGGATCATGGATGCGCCGCGCCTGACCGTCGCCCTGACCGTGGACGCCGACTTCATGTCCGACTCCGTGCGCCGCGGGGATCCGGTCGTGAAGTTCTCGCACGGCGAGTTCGGGGCCCGGGTTGGCCTCCCGCGCCTGCTCGATCTCTTCGCGCGCGAGGCGATCCCGAGCACGATCTTCATACCGGGCCACTCGCTCGTCACCTGGCCGGACCTGGCTCGGCGCGCTGTCGAGGCCGGCCACGAGCTCGCCGCCCACGGCTGGTACCACGAAGACTTCTCCGAGCTCAGCGACGAGGAACAGGCGGTGACCCTCGCGCGCTGTCGAGACGCGATTGCCGAGGTCGCCGGGGGGTTGCCGCAAGGCCACCGGGCGCCGTACTGGGCGCTCGGGCCGCGGACGCTCGAACTCGTGGAGGCGGCCGGATTCACGTACGACTCGTCGCTCATGTCGGACGACTACCGGCTGTTCCGCGTCCGGCACGGCGATCGCCACTCGGTTGCCGATGGTTCTGCATTCGGGCAGGAAGGGGCGCTCGTGCAGGTGCCCGTCTACTGGGCCATGGACGACTGGCCGTTCTTCGAGCCGGGTCCGGGGCGCGCCGGCCTCAGCGCGCCGTCACGCGTCCTGGAGATCTGGACGGGGGAACTGCGGTACGCCCACGAGCACGCGCCGGGTGGGTTGCTCACAGTCACCGTCCACCCGGAATGCATCGGACGGGGCCACCGGATGGCCATGCTGGAGCAGTTCATCGCCGAGGCGCGCTCGCTCCCCGGGGTGGTCTTTTGGCGGCTTGACGAGTACGTCGCGCGCTGGGGCGCGACCACCCCGCGCTGACCTTCCGCCAGCTATGCCTCACCCGACTCTACGTCGCCAGGTTCGTGACAGGTACCCGTGAGGCGACTCGCTGACGGAAACGGGGCGCGGGTAGTCGCGGCGCCACGCACGGGACAGGGGCGCCGCACCGATGGACCGCCGACGTGTAGTCGGGTGAGTACTGGATGCCGAAAACATGCCGGCGGCGGGTCAGGGTTTGCGGCCGCGGGTCACGGGTTGCCGGCGGCGGGTCAGGGTTTGCGGCCGCGGGTCACGGGTTGCCGGCGGCGGGTCAGGGTTTGCGGTTTGCGGCCGCGGGTCACGGGTTGCCGGCGGCGGGTCAGGGTTTGCGGCCGCGGGTCACGGGTTGCCGGCGGCGACCTCGCGAGCGCGGCCGAGGACGGCCCGGAACATCGGTGTCGTCAGCCGGCCGGTGAACGTGTTCTGCTGGCTCGGGTGGAACGAGCCGATGAGGATCCGCGGCCCGATGGCGACCTCCGCCCCGTGCCCGAACTTCGGGCGCGGCCGCGGGACGGGCGCTCCCGCCTGCGCCAGCACCCGCAGGACGGCATTCCAGCCAAACGCCCCGAGCGCGACGATCACCCGAACCTCATCGAGGATCGCCAGCTCCCGGGCCAGGAACGGGGCGCAGGCGTCCCGTTCCTCGATCGTCGGCTTGTTGGCCGGCGGGGCACAGCGGACGGCGGCCGCGATACGCACGCTGGTGAGCGTCAGCCCGTCGTCGGCGCGGCGGCTCGAGGCCCGATCCGCGAGGCCCAGTTCGTGCAGGGCGGCCCACAGGAAGTCGCCCGAGGCATCGCCCGTGAAGACGCGGCCCGTCCTGTTCGCGCCATGCGCGGCCGGCGCGAGCCCCACGATCAGCATTCGGGCGTCAGGATCGCCAAAGCCGGGCGCCGGGCGGCCCCAGTAGGTCTCGTCGCGGTAGCGGAGGACCTTCTCGCGGGCAACCTGCTCGCGCCATGCCACCAGCCGTGGACAGCGGCGGCACTCGACGATCTCGTCGCGAAGGGCGGATAGCGCGACGACGCGCTCCGATGGCGTCACTTGCGCAGGAGTCGGTCGAGCCTTCGTGACGTGATCCACAGCCCGATCATCCCCATGACGGCCAGGTACGCCACCTGGAACAGCATCTCCGGGCCCAGGACCCCCACGGTCAGGCCGCGGATGAGCGCGACGCCCTGGTAGAGCGGCGTGATCGCCACGATCCCACGGATCGCCTCCGGGTAGGTCTCGATCGGGTAGAAGGTCGCCGAGAACAGGAACATCGGCAGGGTGATCACGTTGATCAGGTCGAAGTCCTGGTGCGAGCGCATGAACGAGGTCGCCGCCATCCCGACCGCGCCGGCCGCAAACCCGAGGAGCAGAGCGGCGGGGATCGCCAGCAACGCCAGGGGCGAGGTCGCCAGGCCGAGTGCCGCGATCACGACGATGAACCCGATGGCGTACAGCCCGCCCCGGATGAGCGCCCACGCAATCTCCCCGACCGCGACATCGCGGACCGAGAGCGGCGTCGCGAGGATGGCCTGGAAGGTCCGGTTGTAGTTGAGCTTGAAGAAGAAGTTGAAGGTCGCCTCGGCCACGGCCCCGTTCATCGCACCGGTCGCCAGCAGGGCGGGCGCCACGAACATCGCGTACGGGATCGGCTGGCCACCGGGTCCGGTCACATCGCCGATCAGCCGGCCGAGCCCATAACCCATGGCGACGAGGTAGAACAACGGCTCGAAGAACCCGGACACGATGATCGTCCAGGTCCGCCGATACACGAACAGGTTCCGCTCGATCAGATGCCAGGCACGGGGCATTACCCGTCCGGTCGTGGCCCGCGCCTGGGGCGGCGCGATCGCGCTCACGGGGCGAGCTTCCGGCGGATGTTGCGCACGAACAGGATCGCCCCGGCAACGGTCAGGATCACCAGCACGGCGACGTGGATCAGCGCTCGGAACGGATCGTCGAGGAGCGTACCCAGGGCCGCGCCGCGGGTGAGTTCGACACCGTGCCAGAGCGGCGACAGCCAGATGATCGGCTGGATCGAAGCCGGCAGGCTGGCCACGGGAAAGAACGTGCCGCTAAACAGGAAGAGCGGCATGATCGCCCAGCGGAAGATCGCGGCGAACTTGTCCGGCGTTCGCTGGGTCGCCATGTATGCCCCCATCCAGGCGGCGAAGGCGAGGCCGGTCAGGACCGCGGCGGGGATCCCCAGGATCGCGAGCGGCGACTCGGTCGCCCC
This sequence comes from Chloroflexota bacterium, assembly GCA_015661135.1. Taxonomy (GTDB): domain Bacteria; phylum Chloroflexota; class Limnocylindria; order Limnocylindrales; family CSP1-4; genus UBA5189. The sequence goes on along the minus strand of JACVXW010000102.1, from coordinate 12,030 downwards.
GAACAGGGCGCTCACGAGCGTGAAGGCGGACGCAACCAGCGCGAGGCGGAACGTGATCCAGGCGAGGGTCCCCATGGCGATTGCCTGCGGGCCGAGCGGGGTCGCGTACATCGCGTGGAAGGTGCGCCGCCAGAGGAGCCCTTCCATCACCGGGAAGGTCGCCTCGAAGATCGCCTGCTGCATGACCGACCCGGCCAGCAGCCCGGGCGCCAGGAAGTGCAGGTAGGTCACCCCGCCAAAGGCGGCCGGGCTCTGCGCGTTGACGTACCCGCCGAGGCCCAGGCCCATCGCCATGAGGAACAGGGCCGGGTTGACGAACGAGCCGAAGAGGGAACCCCGGAACGCCCGCCGGTACTGCCAGGCGCGGTGCTCGAAGACGCGGGCGGCGGCCGCGATCCCGGACGGCGTGCCGGGCCGCGGGAGGCCCGACGGGGCCCCGGCTCGGACGGCGGCGCCGCGTGTCTGGCCCACGCCGGGTGTCTGGCCCAGGCCGGGTGTCCCGGCAGCGTCGGGCGCGGTCATCGCGGTCAGTCGACCAGCGAGCGGCCGGTCAGGCGCAGGAAGACGTCCTCGAGGGTCGAGCGCCGGACGAGCACCGTCTCGGGACGGAGTCCTCGATCGTGCGCGGCGACCGCAACGGCCTCGCCGTCCTCGGCGTAGAGGAGGACGCGATCCGGGAGATGCTCCACGCGATCGGCCAGGCCATTGAACTGGCCGTCCAGGGTGTCCTGCACACCGGGGGCGAACCGCATCTCGGCGACCTCGCGGGTGCTGTACTGCTCGATCAGTGACCGCGGCGAACCCTCGGCCACGATCTTCGCCTTGTCCATGACCACGAGCCGGTCGCACAGCTGCTCGGCCTCGTCCATGTAGTGGGTCGTCAGCACGAGCGTGACGCCGCGCTGCTTGAGGCGATACAGGCGATCCCAGAGCAGGTGCCGCGCCTGCGGATCGAGCCCGGTCGTCGGCTCGTCGAGGAGCATGACGTCCGGTTCGTTGATCAGCGACCGGGCGATCGTCAGACGGCGCTTCATGCCGCCGCTCAGCGGCTCGACACGGCTGCTGCCACGCTCGCTGAGCTGGGCGAACTCCAGGAGTTCGTCTGCCCGTCTGCCGCATTCCGCCCGGCTCAGTCCGAAGTAGCGGCCGTAGATCAGGAGGTTCTCGCGGACCGTCAGCTCCTCGTCCAGCGTGTCCTGCTGTGGCACCACCCCGAGGCGACCGCGGATCTCCGGGCCCTGCGTTTCGGGATCCATCCCGAGGACGGTCAGCGTGCCTCCGCTCGCGGGCGACGTGCAGCCGATCATCTTCATCGTGGACGTCTTGCCGGCACCGTTGGGCCCCAGGAACCCGAACGCCTCGCCTGGCGCGACATCGAAATCCACGGCATCCACTGCCGTGAACGCACCGAACCGCTTGGTCAGGCCGCGGGCATGGATGAGCGGCGGGGACGCAGGGTTCATCGGCATGGGCGCCGAATGCTACCCCGCCGGGCCCCGATGAGTCGCCCGAACCCAACCCGGATAAGCGGGCGATGAGCCCTGCGCGCGACCATCGCGCCGTGGATGCGATTCGGTTCGGCCGCGGGGTCCGGGCCTTGCGACGGCGACGCAACTGGCGGCAGACGGACCTTGCCGATGCGGCGGGCGTGTCCCAGTCGGCCATCGCTCGCGTGGAGCGCGGCGGTGCCGATCGAGTCACCGTTCGAACGCTGGACAGGATTGCCGCGGCACTCGGCGCCCGGGTCGCGATCCGGCTGGACTTCAACGGCGAGGCGCTCGACCGGCTGCTCGACGCAGACCACGCGAATCTCGTCGAGAAGATCGTCGCCACGCTTCGCGCCGCCGGCTGGACATGTGCGACCGAGGTCACCTTCTCGATCGCCGGCGAGCGGCTCGGTGGACGTTCTCGCCTGGCACCCGGCCACGGGCATCGTGCTCGTGATTGAGGCCAAGACGGTCGTCCCGGACCTTCAGGGCACGCTCATGACACTCGATCGGAAAGCACGACTCGGGCGGCAGATCGCGCGCCAGATAGGGTGGGCGGCCAGCATCGTCGGGCGGATCCTCGTCATCCTGGATGATCGAACCGCGCGACGACGGGTCTCCTCCGCGGCCTCTGGTTTCTGTCATCGAGTCATCAGGCGACTTCACGTCACCGGGTCGCTCGCCCGCGCCCCCGCTCGCGTGCGTGACGCCGACGGTCGCGCAGCTCGTTTCTTGCCACAGAGCCGTATGAGGCCTACGTGACGCCGGTCGCTCGACCAGGAGTCGGGCCAGGCATATCTGACAGGAGTGATCGCCCGAGCGGCGGGCCGAGCTGGACCGAGCCCGGGGCGGGCGGGTTCGAGCGGCGGGGAGAGCGGGTTCGAGTCCCGGGGCGGGAATGTGAGGGGGCCGGCCCCCGCGCCCCGAAGCCTCTCTACGGCTCCGGCGGCGGGACTATCCCGACGTGGATGGTCACGATGCCGCCGGACATGCCTTGCCACGTCACGTCTGCGAGGCCGGCCTCGCGCATGATCTCGGCGATCCGGTCGGGCGCCGGGTAGGCCTGGACGCTGCGGACGAGGTAGCCGTACGCGCTGCCCTGCCCGGCGAGGCGGCCGATCAGCGGGACGATCCGGTCGAACCACCAGCGCAGGAACCGGGCGGACCGACTCCGGGGACGGGCAATCTCAAGGCATAGCACTCGACCCCCCGGCCGGACGGAGCGCGCCATCTCGGCGAAGCCGAGCCGGTAGTCGGGCAGGTTGCGCATCCCGAACGCAATCGTGGCCGCATCGAACGCCGCGCTCTCGGTCGGCAGCGCCAGCGCATCACCAACCTGGAACCCGAGACCGGTCCGGTCGGCGAATTGACGCCTCGCGACGTCAATCATCCCGGCCGACAGGTCCACCCCGAGGACCTGCCCTGTGGGCCCAACGCGATCGTGCAGGTCCGCGGCCACCTTGCCGGTCCCGGTCGCGACGTCCAGGGCGCGGCCTCCCGGCCCGAGACCGGTCATTGCCACGCGCCGGCGGCGCCAGCGCGGTTCCTGGAACACCGAGCTCAGGAGGTTCATCGGGTCGTAGACGCGGGCGATGTCGTCGAACATCGCGCCGACCTCGGACGATGGCGCGGCGTTCCCGCGTTCGGTGGCGGCGCCGGACGGAGCGCCCGACGTGGCGGCCGGCGGCGTGCCCGACGGAGCGGAGGGCAGCGCGTCCGGCCGTGGTTCGGTCATCGGACGGCCGCGGCTGGGTGAGCGCCGAGGGCGGGGGCGCCCGACAAGGCACCGGCCTGGACCAGCGCCTCGCGCACGGTCGCAGCCACCGTGGACGGATCCAGGATTGGCCCGGCGTGACCGAGACCCGGCAGCCGGATCCGTCGCGCTCCCGGGACCCTCGCGACGAGCGCGTCGGCAATCGGAGCGTAGAACGGCTCGCTGGCGTCGCCGGTGATGAGCGTGACGGGGGCGGCGATCCGGGCCAACCCCTCGGGGTCCAGGCCGGCCAGGGCGGCATCGGCGAGCGCCCCGTCGCCCTCGCCCTCGATGAACGCCCGGGCGCGTGGGGACAGCCGTTCCCACGCCGCGTGACCGGCGACGCCGCGCAGGAAGACCTCCGCCGCGGCCGCCGGCCCGTGAGCGCGATGGGCTGTCTCGGTCGCCACCCCGATCTCGAACATTCGGGCGGCGTCCGCAAGCGACGCGAGCGGCCCGTACGGCGGCTCCCACGCGACGACCGCGATGACCCGATCCGGCTGGCGCGCGGCGAGTTCGAGCGCCTGGACTGCGCCGTAGCTGATCCCGACCAGCGCGACCGTGCCGATCGCCTCACGGTCCAGGACGGCCACCAAGTCCTCCACGTGGACGCCGATGTCGATGGGTGCCGGGTCGGGCAGGCGGCTCGCACCGCTCCCGCGCCGGTCCACGGCCAGCACCCGCGTGTCGCCGGCCCTGGCCAGCTCCGCCGCGAGCGGCGTCAGCTGCCGTCCGTTCGACAGGGTCCCGTGGAGGAGGAGGATCGGGAGCTTCCCCTCGCCGGTCTCGTGCCAGGAGATGCGGACGCCATCAGGCCGCTCGATAGCCCGCGACCGGTCATGCGCCCGTTCCATCGGCGGCGCCTCCGCCGGCGGCGATTCGGACGGCCCTTGAGCGATCCGCTCGCGCAGCTCGGCGTGCCGCAGCTTGCCGCCGGCGGTTCGCGGCAGGCTCGCCAGCCGCACGAAGTCCACCGGCACCTTGAACGCAGCGAGCGATGCGCGGCAATGGCGCTGCAATGCCTCATCGCCGGGATCCGCAGACGCGACGCGGAGGACGATCGCCGCCACGGGCACGTGCCCCCAGCGGTCGTCCGATCGGGCGACGACGGCGGCGTCGGCGATCGCCGGATGCGCGATGAGTACCGCCTCCACCTAGGCCGGGGCGACGTTCTCGCCGCCGCGCACGATCCGGTCAAGGCGCCGGTCCGCGACGGTCAGCCGGCCCGCGTCGTCAAGGCTGCCGAGATCCCCGGTCCGGAGCCAGCCCTCGGCGTCCACGATGTCCGCCGTAGTCGCGTCCTCCCCGAGATAGCCCGAGAATCGGGCCGGGGTGCGCACGAGGATCTCGCCCACGCCCTCGGAATCGGGATCCTGGATCCGGACCTCCACCCCCGGCAGCGGGCGACCGGCACTCGAGGGATGCGCAGCCGCCTCCGCCGTGGCCAGGACGGTGACGCCCGAGCCGGCCTCGCTGAGGCCGTAGGTCGGGAAGAGCGGCCAGCCGGCACGCACGGCTCGCTCGACGAGCGCAGGCGGGATCGGACCGCCGCCGAGCAGGACGGCACGAAGGGATGGCGGCGGCGCCCCGATGGCCCGCTCCAGGACCCTGGCAAGCTGCGCAGGCACGAGGGACACATGGCTCGGCGGCGGGATCGCCCCGAAGGCGAACCGCAGCTCGTCGGGGTCGTTCGATGGGATGATCCGGATCGGCACTCGGCCCGCGATGGCGCGCCAGATGATGCCCAGGCCGGCGACGTGACCGAGACCCACGGCGAGCACCCAGCCAGTAGCCGTGGGGAGCGCGGCAAGCCACGCATCCGCACTGGCAGCGAGCGCCGTGGTAGAGAGCACAACCCCCTTGGGCCGCCCGGTGGTTCCGGACGTGAGGACCACGACGGCCGGGGCATCTGCCGCGCGGGGGGCGGCGCGCGGCACAACCGGCGCCCCGGGCTCCGTCTCCCCGTCCAATGAGACGAGCACGGGACCCGTCCCGGCCGCCGTCCCGGCCGCCGTCCCGGCCGCGGTCACGGCGGTATCGGCCGCGGCACCGTCCGCGGAAGCCGCGTCGCGCAGCACGACGGACGGCCGCAGCAGGTCCAGGACGGCGCGCAGCTCCGGCTCCGTCAGGCCCATCGGGACCGGCGCGGCGACGCCTCCCGCGCGGAGGATCGCGAGGAGTCCCGCCACCGCCTGGGCCGAGGGAGCCGCGACGAGCGCGACATGCCGGCCCGGGCGAAGGCCGACACGAGCCAGGGCAGCCGCCACTGCCTCGACCCGCTGGTCAAGCTGCTCCCACGACCACGTGGTCGATCCGTCCACGATCGCGAGTTCCCCGTCAGCCGTCGCTGCATGCTGTCGCACGAGCGCATCGGCGAACCACGGGCCGGTCACCCGATCGCCTCCACGGTTTCCACCCGGTAGCGCGTCAGGGCTCGCTCGTCGATCGCGATCCCGAGGCCCCCCGTCGCCGCGGCACCGGCGCTCGCGAGCACGGGCAGGTGCATTCGCCCGTCCTCGATGTGCGGGCTCTCGACGAGCAGGTCGTGGTCGAGGAGCCCGGCCGTCGCGAGCCCGTGGTCGGGTTGGAGCTCGAGCCGCCGCCCGGGCGCATCGGGCAGGGCCGCGGCCACCGCGAGTGCTGCCGCGATCCCGACCCCGGTCTCGAACAACGTGCTCACGACGATCGGCACGCCGCGCTCCAGCGCCAGCTCGGCGATCTGCGCGGCCGCGACGGGCCCGCCGACGCGCGCGGGCTTCACGACGAGCACGTCGACCGCTTCGGCGTCGAGGAACTCCCGGGCCGCCCGGACGGACCTCACCGACTCGTCGGCGGCGATCGGCACCTTGACCCGGCGCCGAAGCTCGGCAAGTGGCGCCGGGTCGTCGCCCGGAATGGGCTGCTCCACGTATTCGAGCCCGAAGCGGGTGACGGCCTCCAGCCGGTCCGTGGCCGTCTCGAGATCCCACGCCCCGTTGACGTCCAGTCGGAGGCGGATCTCCGGCCCAACGGCAGCCCGGATCGCCCGGACGCGCTCGACGAGGATCTCCGTTTCGCGCTCTGCGCCCGCCTTCAGCTTGATCGTGCCGAATCCGGCCTCGATCGCCTGGCGCGCCGCTTCCGCGGATGCGGCAGGCCCCAGCGCGGGCAGGGTCGCGTTCACCCCGACACCGTCGCCTTCAGGGCCGAGCCGCGCAATCGGAATCCCCCGCAGATCGAACATCGCACCGTCGAGAGCCGCCCGGAGGGCTCGTCCGGGTGCCCCGTGCAGCTCGAGTTCATCGCCCGTCGGCAGCCCGTCCTGCTCCGCCCGGGCGACCGCCTCGCGCACGAGGTGCTCGAGGATCGTCGCCGCCGTCTCGCCATCGGCCGGCTCGAGCACCGCCTCCCCGACTCCCGAGCGCCCGTCGGCATCGAGGATCTGGAGCAGCCAGGCGTCCCGGGCCAGCCACATTCCGGTCGCCGTGGCAAACGGTCGCCGGAACGGGACGGTGACGCGATCTGCGCGGAGCACCAGCCTTGCCGTCATCCAGTACCGCCGGCGGCAAGACCGGCCGCGAAGAGCAGCCCGTGGACGAGCGCAAGCCGGGCGGTCCCCTTGAGGACCGGGTTCAGGCGGCGGGGTTCGTCGAAGTAGCGCACCGTGCGCAGGAGCGGCGCGGCCAGCGGCAGCGCGGCGAGCGGGGCGAGCAGGAGCGGCGACCGGCCCGCTACCGCGAGCGCGACTGGCACCGCGAAGGCGACCCCGAGGAGCAGCGCGTACTCGACCTGGGTCGCGCGGGCCCCGAGGACCACTGCCAGCGTCCGCGCCCGCCACGGCCACGAGGCCGAAGAAGGTGAAGACAAAGACGTCGCCAAGGCCCCGGTAGCCGTACGGCCATGGACCGCCGGTGTACGCCAGCGCAGCAACGATCGCGAGACCGCCGATGGCCAGCAGGACCGGCCCGCCGACGACCGCCAGCCACAGCCCCACGAGCCCCGCGGCGGCGATCGTCAGCGCGATCGCAATCTCGAGCTGGCGCTCAGTCACGAGGCCGGCAGCGGCAACCCGCGTGGGGCCGGCCCGGGACGGAGTGTCGGCGCCGCGCCGGAAGTCGAACAGGTCGTTCGCGAAGTTCGCCGCAACCTGGAGCAGGAGCGCCACCGCGAGGCATCCCAGGGCCGTGTCCACGCGGAGCGGCGCCCCGGCCCCGATCGCGGCACCGATGCCGACGACCACCCCGGTGACGGCGGCCGGTAGCGTTGCCGGTCGGGCAGCCAGGAGCCAGATCCGGAGGCCGGATGGGCGGCTGGTCACGGCCGCCGCGGGAATTTCGAGAAGTCGGGCTTGCGCTTCTCGAGGAACGCGGCCGAACCCTCGTGGGCCTCGTCCGTCGTGTAGTACAGACCGGTCGCGTTGCCCGCGAACTCCTGGAGCCCGGCCAGCCCGTCCGTCGCCACGAGGAACGCGGATTTCAGGAATCGGATCGCCGTCGGGCTCATCGCCAGGATCTCGTGGGCCCACGCCACCCCCTCTGCCTGCAGGTCCGCCGCCGGGACGACCTTGTTGACGAGCCCCATCTCGAGCGCCTCGCGGGCGTTGTAGCGGCGGCACAGGAACCAGATCTCCTTGGCCTTGCGGTCGCCGACCAGCCGGGCGAGGAGACCGATCCCGAACCCGGCGTCGAAGCTCCCGACCTGCGGGCCTACCTGGCCGAAGATCGCCCCCTCCGCCGCGATCGACAGGTCGCAGACGACATGGAGGACCTGGCCCCCGCCGATCGCAAAGCCGTTGACGAGCGCGATGACGGGGATGGGCAGGGACCGGATCTGGCGCTGGAGGTCGAGCACGTTGAGCCGTGCCAGGCCGTCACCGCCCACATACCCGCCGCGGCCCTTGTAGCGGAGGTCGCCGCCAGCGCAGAAGGCGTCGTCACCTGCGCCCGTGAGGAGGGCGCAGCGGATCGAGGCATCGTCCCGGATCCGGGTGAACGCGTCGATCATCTCGGCGACCGTCTCCGGCCGGAACGCGTTGCGGACCGCCTGCCGGTCGATGGTCACTCGGGCGATCCCGGTGCCCGAGTGCTCGTAGCGGATGTCCTCGTAGTCTGCGGCAGATGTCCACGTGACTGCGGCATTCATGCGGCGTCCTCCAGAAGGGCTTCAATCGCGAGCGATCGAAAGGCGGCCGGGGTTTCGAGGTGGGGTGTGTGGCCGGCGCCGTCGATAACGGCCAGCCGAGCGCCGGGGACGCCGGCGGCGACGGCGGCCGCACGCTCCCGGCCGGCCGCGTCCAGGGCGCCGGCGATGACGAGCGTCGGCGCCCTGACTTCAGCGAGCCGGTCGTGGAGCGGCAGCATGCTGCCCTGGCCAGCCCCGCGGAGGCTGGCCGCCAGCCCGGCCGGGCGGTTTGCGAGGCGCTCCGCTCGAAGGCGGGCAGCGATGCGCGGCGGCAGCCGCGAGTGGCTGGCGAAGACAGGCTGTCGCTCCCAGTCGTCGACGAACGCGCGAATGCCGTCGCGCTCGACGCGCTCGGCCAGGCGCGCGTCCGCGTCCCGACGGGCGGCCCGATCGCCGGCTCCGGCGATGCCCGCCGACGGACTCTCGAGGACCAGGCGGCGTACGACGTCGGGATGATCCACCGCGAGAGCCAGCGCCACCCTGGCGCCGAGCGAGTAGCCAACGACGCTTGCCGGTGCGCCATCGAGCACGCGGAGGATCGTGGCCAGGTCCGCGGCCGTCCGCTCAACGCCGGCACGGACGGGATCCGATGGGATTGCCGAGCGTCCGTGGCCGGGCAGGTCCACCACGATCACCCGGAACCGCCGGGCAAAGGCGGCCGCGTGCGCGCCCCAGCCGGAGCCACGACTCGTGAAGCCGTGGATGAGCAGGACCGGACGCCCGGCGCCACGCTCCCGCACCTCCCAGGCGAGCCCGTCGAGCACGATTCGGCTCATGCCCGGCCCACGGCGGCGGCGCCAATCGATGCGGCAACGGATGCGGCAACGGCGGCGGACACGGCGGCGGCCGCCTCGCGATGCATCCGGACGTTCGTGTCGCGGTCCGTCCGGAACCGGAGTACCTGCACCCCCGGCCTGGCCAGCGAGTCGGCGATCGCCGCGCGGAGGTCGCCCGCCGAGACCTCGCGGAACTCACCGCCAAGTGCGGTGACGATCGGCCCGACATCGATCCCATGCGGCGTGCCGAACAGCTCCTCGTAATGCTCGGGCAGCCCTACCTCCGGGGCAACGGCCGATGCCTGGGGCAGGAACGAGAAGATCCCGCCGCCATCGTTGTCGACGAGGACGATCGTCGCGGAGAGGTCGTGGAGCCGGGCCGCGACGAGGGCGTTCAGGTCGTGCAGGAACGACACGTCGCCAACCACGAGGGCCACCGGCCCAACGCCGGCTGCCGCCGATCCAAGGGCCGTCGAGACAACGCCGTCGATCCCGTTGGCGCCCCGGTTCGAGAGCGGCCGGATTACCCGCTCGCCGAGCGGCAGCCACGCGTCCATGTCGCGGACGGGCATGCTGTTGCCGGCCCAGAGCAGGCCGCCATTGGGGAGCAGGTCGCCGAGGAGGGCGAAGGGCAGCCCCTCGAACGGCTCGCCAGACTGCGTCCTCGCCGCCAGCCAGGCTCGGAGGGCCCGATCCGCAATTGCGTCGGCGTCGGACCAGGCCCTGGCCCATTGCCGCTCGATCGGCGCGTCGCCGGCGAAGACTAGGTGCTCGGCGAGCGCCAGAGCGGTCGCGACCGGGTCAGCGTGGACGAAGGTCGTCGGGATGATGGCGGGCTCGCGCCAGCCGCTGTCGCCGTCGACCACGATCTGGACCGGAACCGCCTCCGCGAGCAGCGTCGCCAGGGGCTTGGACGTGGGGGCCGCCCCGAACCGGAGGACGATCTCGGGCAGGTGCGCCTCGCGCCACGGCCCGGGGCGGGCCAGATGATCCACGTGGGCGATCACCTGGCCGCGGTCATGCCCGCCGCAGCGAACCCCGGACAGCGGGTCGGCCACAATCGGGTAGCCGGTCGCGGCGGCCAGCCGCACGAGCGCCGCGGGGAGTGAGGGATCGTCCTGCGGGCCCGCCACGATCAACCCGCGGCCGGAGACGGGCAGGCGCGCGGCAAGCCCGGCGACATCGGCGGTTGCCAGCGTGGACCGCCCGACCAGCGTGTCGGTGAACGGCGGTCGCTCCAGGGCGCAGGCCGGTCCAAGCGGGCCGTCCGGGATCAGTGGCTCCCGATACGGCAGATTGAGATGAACCGGCCCCGGCGCAGTCCCCGATCCACCGCGAGCGATCGCGACCGCCCGACCCACGACCGCTGCCACGTGGTCCAGCGTCACCCGCTCGCCATCGGGAAGCGGCAGCTCAGCGAACCAGCGAACGTGCTCGCCGAAGATCCGGACCTGGTCGATTGTCTGCGGTGCGCCGCGATCCCGGAGTTCGGCCGGCCGATCCGCAGTCAGGAGGAGCAGCGGGACGCGGGACAGGTTCGCCTCCACGGTCGCCGGCAGCAGGTTCGCGACGGCCGTGCCTGACGTGACGACGACGGCCACGGGCCGGCGCGCGGCCCGCGCGAGGCCGAGCGCGAAGTAGCCGGCCGAGCGCTCGTCAAGCAGGACGCGGACCCGCAGGGCCGGGTGCGCCTTCGTGGCCAGGGCGATCGGCGTCGAGCGCGAGCCCGGGCAGACGATGACATCGCGAATACCCGCGGCGACGAGCTCGTCCACCATCGCCCGGAGGGTCGCTGCATGGCTCACGGCTCGTCCTCCGGGCGGCCGAGCGCGCCCGCGACGGCGCGCAGCTTGATCCGCGACTCCTCCCACTCCTGGTCCGGGTCCGAATCGGCCACGATCCCGCAGCCCGCGAAGAGGGTCGCCCGGGTGTGGTCAACGAGGCCGCAGCGGAGCGCGACGCACAGCTCGCCGTCGCCGTCGGCGCCCAGCCAGCCGATCGGCCCGGCGTACCAGCCGCGATCGAAGCCCTCGTGCTCGTCGATGAGCGCGAGCGCGAGCTCGCGCGGCTCGCCACCGACCGCAGGCGTGGGGTGGAGGCGAGCAGCCAATGCAAGCAGCCCGTTGGCCTCGCTGAGCGTGCCCTCGATCTCGGTCACGAGGTGCTGGACATGACGGAGCGTCATGACCGACGGGCCCGCGGCCACCTCGAGTCGGTCGGTGATCGGCGCGAGGAGCCCCCGGATGGAGGACACCACGATGGCGTGCTCTTCGCGATCCTTCTCGGAGGCCAGGAGTGTCCTCGCGAGGACGGCATCCTCCGCGGCGTTCGCCCCCAGGCGGATGGAGCCGGCCACGGCGACGGTTCGGAGCTCGCGGCCCTCGGTCCGGACGAGCTGCTCGGGCGTGGCGCCAAGGAACGTCCGGCCGTCGCGGCGGAATGCGAACACGGTGCTCTCCGGCGCAATCAGCGCCAGACGCCGGAGGGCGTTGGGAACATCGAGTTCCACCGATGCTCGCAGGTCAACCCGACGAGCGAGAACCACCTTGTCCAGGCGGCCACGTCCGGCGGCACCGGCGAACTGGCCGACCAGCCGCCGCCAGTCCTCCCGGCTCGGCTGCTCATTGACGACGGTAAGTGGCGCGCTCACCGGGCGGGCGGCAAGGCCTCCCGGATTGGGTGCCAGATCTATGGCTCGATCGGTCAAACGGTCCCAGCGCCGCTCCAGGCCGTTGGCCGCGGTCGGGCCGTCGGCATCGACGAGCAGACTTCCCGTCAGTCGGGCTCCGTCCAGCGAGCTCGCGAACAGGAGATCCGGCAGGACGAGTGACGCGGCACCGAACGGAGCCCAGGC
>JACVXW010000101.1 GCA_015661135.1 Chloroflexota bacterium | reverse complement strand
CTACCTCACGACCAAGATCGAGCCGATCGCGGTCAAGATCGGCACGGTGACTCGCGACTTCACCTTCACAGCAGGAACAGCGAGCGTCGAAGTAGCGTCCGGCGGGATCGCGACGTTTGACCTGGAACTGACCAACAGCCCGAACAAGAACACCGCGTTCGGCAATCCCGTGACCCTCTCGGTGGACACGCCGCTGCCGACCGGGGTCGGAACGATCGGGTTCTCGTCGAGCAGCGTCAGTCCCACCAGGACCGGCGCCCATTCGACCCTGACGATCAACGCCGGGACGATGGCGCCGGGGATGCACACCTTCACGCTCCGGGCGACTGGGATGAACGGCGACTCGACCTCGCGCCCCGTCACCCACCTCATCCAGATCACGGTAAGCGTCGACGGGAGCGGCAGCGGCGGTGCCCAGGAGTACATCGACATCTCCGGGTTCGCCGTCATGCGGGTCGCGACCATGGACTCCAATACGGTCGCGGCGTACGCGATCTCGCCCGTGATCACGGACATGAATGATCCCCAGCTGCGCCGCGGTCAGGTGGCGCGCCTGGTGCCCTGGGACTAGTCGGGCGGGCACGACAACGGACAGGCGGTCGCTCGTTGCGACCGGCGTGAGCTGGGAGGCTCGGAGCTGCGATGGAGATGGAATACCGGGAGACGAACCGCCGAGGCAAGGCGATCATCGTGATGGGGCTCCTGCTCGCGATCCTCGCGGGTGGAGCCGCGTTCTTCGTCATCAACCAGGCGCAGCAGTCGGCCGGGCAGGGCTCGCTCCAGACCGTTGACGTCGTGGTCGCGAAGCGGGACATCCCCGCTCGCAAGCCGATCGAGCCGGACGATCTTGCCGTGCGTGCGGTCCCGCTCGACGCCACGAACGGCCAGGGCGTCGTATCCAAGCCGGACGAGCTGATCGGGCGTGTCCTCGCCGTCACCGTCCTCAAGGACCAGCTGGTCACGACCAACCTGATCGCTTCCGCTGCCGGAGGCGGCGGCTTCTCGATCCTGGAACCGAACGAGACCGTAAGTCCGGACTCCGAGGCATGGCGCGCGGTCTCACTGACGATTCCCGACGATCGCGCGGTGGGAGGCCTGCTCCAGGCCGGCCAGACCATCGACGTCTTCGTCACGGCGACCGTCAATGTCCCGCAGGATCTCCTCCTCGCCGGCCTGTACTACACGGACCGCTCGACAAAGATCACCTACCAGGACCTCGTGATCCTCGCCCGCTCGGGGAGCTTCTACATCGTCCGCGCATCGATCGCAGTGTCGGAGGAGGTCGCCCACCTCCAGGCGAGCGGCAACAGCCTGTTCAGCGCCGTGCTGCGGCCGGAGCAGGACGTTCGAATCGTCGACGCGACGCGCCTCGGGTCCACGACCAACCTGATCATCACGAAGTACGGCCTGCCGATCCCGGAGACGTATCCGGCCGGCGGCGGGCCCATCGCGACGCTCGCGCCGATCGAGGCGAGCCCGTCACCTTCGGCCGGGCCCTCCGTCTCGCCGGCGCCCTGACGCCGGCGGGGCTCGGGCATCGCACATCGCCGCAAGCTCTCCGCGCCGCTGACCCGGCGCTCCTCCCGCGCCGCCCGGTCCGCCTCGTCGGGCCGGGCGGCTATCTCGACTTAGCTCGACCGAGGGCCGCCCGGTAGGCGGCGTCCACGACGGCCAGTGTTTCCTCCATGGACCCGGTCGTATCGATAACCCGGCTGGCCGCCGGCGCGAGCCGGGCCATGAGGTCGCCCTGGGCGCGGATCCGCCCGGCCGCGTCGGCAGAAGTCAGACCGCGCTCGACCACCCGGGCGAGCTGCCGGATCGGGTTGCAGGTGATGAGCCAGACCTCGTCGCAGAGGGTCGCAAGGCCGCCCTCCACGAGCTTGATCGCCTCGATCGCGACGGCCGCCACGCCGTCGGCCTCCGCCGCCGAGATCGCGGCCTCGATTCGGGGGCGCACCGCGGGATGGATGATCGCCTCGAGACGCCTGAGTACCGCCGGATCAGCGAAGACCATCCGACCCAGCGCGGCGCGGTCCAGCCGGCCATCCGGTGCTCGAACAGACGGTCCGAATTCCGCCAGGACGGCGGCGAGCGCGGGTTCGCCCGGCTCCACGACTTCCCGCGCAACCTGATCCGCGTCGATGACGGCGGCACCGCGATCGCGCAGCCAGCCGGCAACCGTGGACTTGCCGCAGCCGATCGGGCCGGTGATCCCGATGCGGACGCTGCCGTCCGTCACGGGGCCCGCTCCTCGACCTGCAGCCAGGCGTCCTCGGCCGCCGTGAGGGCGACGGCGACGTCCGCGAGCTCACTCGTGATCCGGCGAAGCTCGACGAAGTTGGCCTGCACGGCGGGATCTCCCATCGACAACTCCAGGTGGTTCTTGCGGAGCCCGAGCCTGGTCAACTCGGCATCGATGGTCTCACGCTGCCGGCGGTAGGCGTCCTTGGACAGCCTCGGGCCGCGCGGACCGGTCGAGCGTGCCCGTCCGGTCGGACCAGCGAGTGTGCCGGCAGTGGCCGGGACCTCGGCCGACGCAGCGACAACCGGCGGCGCACCGCCATCCACGGCCGACCGGCTCCGGCCGGCGTGCCGTGCGATCGGGTGCAGGCGGAGGCGCTCCTGCTCGACCGCCGAAGTTACGGTCCAGCCATTCGCAACCGCCTCTCGCCAGGCCCGATACCGACCGTCGAAGCTGGCCACGAGCCCTCCGTCCACCACCCACAGGCGCTCGCAGATCGTGTCGAGGAACCGCCTGTCGTGGGACACGACGAGGATCGTTGCGGGACTGTCGGCGAGGAACGCCTCGATCGCCTCGCGGGCGCCCACGTCGAGGTGGTTCGTGGGTTCGTCGAGGAGGAAGAGGTTGCTCGCCGTGACCCCGAGCAGGGCCAGCTCCAGGCGGCTCCGTTCGCCGCCCGAGAGCAGCCGGACCTCCTTCATGACGTCGTCGCCGCGAAAGAGAAAGCGGGCGAGGTAGCTCCGGCCCTCCCCCGCGGTGACGGGGACGGCCTCGAGGAGGGCGTCCAGGACAGTCGCACCGGGGATCGCCGCGGCGCGCAGTTGGGCCAGGTAGCCGAGCTGGGCGCCGCTGCCGAAGGTGAGGGATCCATCAAGCGGTGGCAGGTCGCCGGCGATGGTCCGAAGGAGGGTCGTCTTGCCGGCGCCGTTGGGACCAACGATGCCGATTCGATCGCCGCGGCGCGCGGCCAGGAATGGGGCCGTGGCAACCCTCGTGGGGGTCGGTGGCGAGCCCAGCGCATGCGAGCCTGGCACCGGCAGGTAGCCGACGACCAGGTCGTCCACCCTGACCACGATCTCGCCGGACCGGGACGGCCCGCCGCCGACGAGGCCGGAGCCCGGCAGGCGCAGCCGGCGCGTCGCCTTGGGTGCGGCGACGACTTCCGCCTGGAGGCGTTCGAGGCGGGCCTCGTGCTCGTGCATCTTGGAAAACTTGCGGTGGCTCCGATAGCGCTGGACGAGTTCCTGCTCGCGCGCGATCGAGGCACCGTGCGTGTCGGCGTCCTTCAGAGCGCGGGCGTCTCGCTCCTCCCTTTGCCGGTGATAGGCGCTGTAGTCACCGCGGAAGGCCGTGATCCGGCGATCGCGCAGCTCCCAGACCCGCGTCACCGTGGCGTCCAGGAAGGCGCGATCGTGCGAGGCGACGACGAGCGATCCGGCACGCCGGCGGAGGTGCTCCTCCAGCCACTCGAGCGCGCCGAGGTCCAGGTGGTTCGTGGGCTCGTCGAGGAGCAGGAGATCGGGATCCGCGATCACGAGGCGAGCGAGGGCCGCCCGCGTCTGCTCGCCGCCGGACAGGGACGCCGGCGGGCGGGCAACGTCCTCGGGCGTGAAGCCGAGCCCGGAGAGGGCGGCATCCACGCGCTGGTCCAGGGTGTAGCCGCCGAGCACTTCGAACCGGTGCTGGAGTTCGGCGTAGTGCGGCTCGGTGACCCGCCCGTCGCGCTCAAGGCCGGCGAGTTCGTCCGCCATTCGTTCGAGATGGGCCGCACCGTGCCGAACCGCGGTTCGCAGGTCGGGCGCCGCCATGAACCGCTCGTCCAGGTGCGCCTCCTGGGCGAGCAGTCCGATCGACAATCCGCGCTTGCGGGCAACCTGCCCCCGATCCGGCTCGTCCGCGCCGGCGGCGATCCGTAGCAGGGTCGTCTTGCCGGCGCCGTTCGGCCCGACCAGCCCGATCCGGTCGCCGAGGGCGATCGACGCGTCGATCTGGTCGAGGATGACGAGGGTGCCGACCTCGCGCGAGACCCCGGTGAGGCGAAGGATGGACATCAGCTGCCCCGCGCGGTCTGCTCGGAGGCCGCGGCGCGAGCTGCTGCACGGCGGGTCGCTGCAGCACGGCTGGTTCGATCGGCGCGAGCGCGGATCCGGGCATGCTCGCGCGCCAGCGCGGCATCAACCTCCGGGGCCGTCCGGCCCAGGGCCGCCGGGCCGTCCAGCTCGGTCCAGCGCCCGCCGCGGCGGTTCGGGGTCTGGCTCCGGCGCGGCGTCATCCCGCGCAGGAGGGGCGCCGCGCCCTTGCGATCCGCGGCCGGCAGGCGCTGGCACCACGAGCAGAAGTGGGTCGCACGCCCGCCCACGACTATGCGACGCACGGGGCGCCTGCAACGAGCACACGGCTCGCCGGCCCGCTGGTAGACGAGCAGGTGCTCCTGCATCGACCCGTCCCCGTCCGGGGCGGTGTAATCGTCGATCGAGCTGCCGCGGCGCTCGATCGCCTCGCTGAGGATGCGCCGGACCTCCTGGTACAGGTGACGCTCGTCGGCTGGGCGCAGCGTCGTCGCAGATCGAAGCGGATGCAGGCGAGCGGCCCACAGCGCCTCGTCGGCGTAGATGTTGCCGACCCCGGCCAGGAACGACTGATCGAGCAGCAGCGGCTTGAGCCGGCCGCGGCGCGCCCTGACGAGACCCCGAAATGCCCGAAGGGTGAACGCGTCGCCCAGGGGCTCCGGTCCGGTCCCGGCAAAGACGGCGGCGCCGCCGGCTTCCAGCACCGGCTCGCCGGTCGCGGCATCCACCTCGTAGAGCCCGATCTTGCCGAACTTCCCGGACGTAGGGGTCCGGCGCGGCGCCGGCCAGGACCACGAAGAGTTGCCCGGTCATCTTGAGGTGGATCGTCAGGACGGTGGCACCGGACAGCCCCACGACCAGTTGCTTGCCGCGCCGACCAACCGACTCGATGCGGCGGCCGGCAAGTGCAGCGCCGATCGTCTCCGCGTCATGCGTCCGCAGCGTCCGCGCCCAGTGGCAGGCGGCATCCGTGATCATGGCCCCGAGGACGAGGCCGCGGAGGTCGCGCGCGACCGTCTCGACCTCCGGGAGCTCAGGCATCGACGGCCGGCCGCGAAACGGGCGTCATCGACTCCCAGTCGTCGCCGGTCTTGATGTCCACGATCAGCTTGATGTCGAGGGTCAGGGCGCTTTCCATGACGTCGCGCAGGACCGGGACGAGACGGTCCACCTCATCCCGGGGCACCTCGAGGAGCAGCTCGTCGTGGACCTGGAGGAGGGGCCGGGCACGGAATCCGTCGGCTGCGAGCCGCTCGTCCAGGCGGATCATCGCGATCTTGACGATGTCCGCGGCCGTGCCCTGGATCGGCATGTTGATCGCCATTCGCTCCCCTGCCCCGCGCAGGCTGGGATTGGCGGCCCGGAGCTCCGGGATCTGGCGCCGGCGCCCGAGAAGTGTCTGGACGAAGCCGTCCCGGCGGGCCGTCTCCTTGATGTGGAGCATGTAGTAGCTGATCCCTGAGTACGCAGCGAAGTACGAGTTGATGAACTCCTGGGCCTCCTGGCGGCTGATGCCCGCCCGGCTGGACAGGCCGAAGTCGCTCATCCCGTAGGCGAGCCCGAAGTTGACCATCTTGGCCATCGACCGCTCGTCCCCGGTCACGTCCTCGGCGGCCTTGTGGAGGACGCGGGCCGCCGTCTCGCGGTGAATGTCCGCACCGCGCAGGAAAGCGTCGCGGAGGTGCTCGTCACCCGAGACGTGGGCAATGATTCGCAGCTCGATCTGCGAGTAGTCTGCGGCGACCAGCACCAGGTCCGGCGCGCCGGCCACGAAGGCCCGCCGGATCCGCCGACCGAGGGGCGTCCGGATGGGGATGTTCTGGAGGTTCGGGTCGGATGACGACAGCCGTCCTGTCGCTGCTACGGCCTGGTGGAAGGTTGTGTGGACGCGGCCGTCGGCGGCGATGAGCGCCGGCAAGGCCTCGACGTAGGTCGAACGCAGCTTGGTGTAGATCCGCCAGTCCAGCACAGGGCGGATGACCGGGTGGACCTCCTCCAGCTCCTCGAGGACCGTCGCGTCGGTGGAGTAGCCGGTCTTCGTCTTGCGGCCCTTGGGCAGTTGCAGCTCCCCGAACAGGATTTCCCCGAGCTGCTTGGGCGAACCGATCGTGAACTCGTGGCCGACGGCGTCATAGATCGCTCGTTCCAGCCGGCCGATCTCGGTCGCGAACTCCCGATCGAGCGCCGCAAGGGCGTCGAGATCGACCGCGACGCCGACCGCCTCCATCCGGGCGAGGACGGTGATCAAGGGCAGCTCGATCTCGCGGAAGAGGCGATCGAGGCCCTCCGTTTCCAGCGCCGACTCGAGGGGCGCCCGCACGGCCAGCGCGGCGAGCGCCTCAAGCCCGGCTCGATGGACCGGCGAGAGCTCCTTCGCCGGCGGCAGGACCAGGTCCAGGCGCTCGGCGACGACGTCGTCGATCGTCTGCGATCGCAGCGCGGCGTTGAGGACGTACGCCGCGATCTGCGTGTCGAACGCCACTGGCACGGCCGCGCCGGCCATGTCCTCGGCAAATCCGGCCACGAGCACCGCCTTCACCTCGTGGCCAACGACCGGTGTCCCGCTTGCCGCGACCAGGCGCCGGAGACGATCGGCATCCTCCGCTCCGCCGCCCACGACCACGCGGCCGCCCCCGCCGGCGACGGCAACGGCCAGCGCCGCGCCCATCCGGGGCCGCGGGTCGTCGGCGATGAGTGCTATGCCGACGGCCGCCTGCGATGCGAGCCACGGGCCCAGCGCATCGATCCCTGCGCCTTCGTGGATCTCGATCAGCGTGGGGTCGGCAAGAGCAGCCGCGAGCGCGGTCGGGAGATCCTCGAACGAGAGATCGCGGCGCGGCGCGGCGGTCGAAGGCCCCACGACAGGCGCCGCCGGGCTCGGACCGAGCGAACCGAAGTCGAGCGACAACTGGAGGCTGTTGGACGGCGGAACGGCGGCCGGCGATGCCCCCGCGCGGATGGGCCGCCCGCTCCCCCACCCGCCCGGCCGGTCCGTGCCGACCCGCGCGGCCCCGACCGTCGGATTGGCGACCCTGATCGCCTCCGCGGCGTCGGACGCGGACTCGCCGCGCAGCGGCGGGAGCCGGTCCAGCAGCGACCGGAACTCGTATTCACGGAAGAGCCGGATGACCTCGTGGCGGTCGTAGTCGCCGAGGCGCGCCGCATCCAGATCCAGGGAGACCGGCAGGTCCCGGACGATCGTCGACAGCTCGCGGCCGAGGAAGACCTGCTCGCGATGCTCGGCAAGCTTGTCGCGGAGCTTGTCCGGCTTGACCTCAGTGAGGCGGGCGTAGACGGCATCGAGGTCGCCGAAGTCCCGGATCAGCTTGGCAGCGGTCTTCTCGCCCACGCCCGGGACGCCCGGGATGTTGTCCGTGGTGTCGCCCTTGAGCGACTTGTAGTCGATCATCTGCGACGGCGCGAGTTCGTACCGCTCACGGATCCGGGCGGGGTCGTACAGGATCGTGTTCTCGACACCAGACCGGGTCGTCATGAGCCGAACGCGATCGCTGACGATCTGGAGCATGTCCAGGTCCCCGGTCACGATCGTCGTATCGAGGTCCCTGGCCTCCGCATCAACGGTGAGCGTGCCGATGACGTCGTCCGCCTCGAAGCCTGCCAGTTCGTAGACGGGGAACCGGAGGGCCTTCACGACCTCGCGGACCTTCGGGAACTGGTCGCGCAGGTCGTCCGGCATCCGCTGGCGCGT
>JACVXW010000100.1 GCA_015661135.1 Chloroflexota bacterium | reverse complement strand
CGTCCGAGCGGCGGGCCGAACCGGACGCCCGCGATCGTCGGGCTCGCCCTGGTCGCGATCTCCCTGGTCGCCGGCCTCCTCGCCGGTGCCCTGACACCGGCTGGTGCCGGCTGGGGCCCCGGCTGGAACCTTGGCGGCATGATGGGCCCCGGGATGATGGGCGGCTACGGCGCGGCGCCGACGGCGCCCGCCGGCACGTCTGTCCGGATGGCCGGTTCGCGGTTCGCGCCGGGGCAGATCAGAATTGCTCCGGGCGAGACCGTGCGCTGGTTCAATGACGACACCGCGCCGCACACGGTCAGCGCGACCGATGGGAGCTGGGACTCTGGCGACCTGCCGCCGGGCAGCACGTTCGAGCGCCGCTACGACAGGCCGGGCACGTATCCGTACGTCTGCCTGTATCACCCCGGGATGGCGGGCAAGGTCAAGGTCGCAGCCCCCTGAGAGGTCGCGGGCGGCACGGCACCCGCCGGTGCGTGGGCGGGCGGGTCCCTACTGAGGGTCTACGGTCATCCACCGGAGCATCCACCGACCCAGCTGGGGCGTGACGCGACCTGCCGCCAGGTGCCGCGAAACTGCCGTTTCACAACTCGGGAACTGGCTGGCGAGGAAGGATTCGAACCTTCAATCCCCTGATCCAGAATCAGGTGCCTTACCGTTTGGCCACTCGCCAGCGATCGCGCCGTTGCGGCGCGGGGGCGCATGATATCGCACCGACCCCGATTCTCTCACCCGACACCAGCCCGGAGACGCCCGTGACGACGATCCCCGAGACCTTCCGCGCGTACGTCGTCGATCGTGCCGGCGACCGATTCGAGCGCGGGCTGCGGACCCTTGCCCCCGCCGATCTGCCCGACGGCGAAGTGGATATCCGGATCGCCTGGTCGTCCGTCAACTACAAGGATGGCTTGGCTGCGACCGCCGAGGGCAAGGTCGCGCGGCAGTACCCGCTCGTGCTCGGGATCGACCTCGCCGGGACGGTCCTGCGCTCGGCCCACCCGGGTTTCGTCCCTGGAGCCGAGGTCATCGCCCACGGCTACGACCTCGGGGTCAGCCGCCATGGCGGTTATGCCGAATACACCCGCGTGCCGGCCGACTGGATCGTCCCGCTGCCGAGCGGCCTGTCGGCGCGCGACGCGATGGTGATCGGCACGGCCGGGTTCACCGCCGCCCTGTCCGTCGCGGAGCTGGAGGCGCGCGGCCTCGAACCGGCGGCCGGGCCGGTCCTCGTGACGGGCGCGACGGGCGGCGTCGGGACCACGGCCATTGCGATCCTCGCGGAGCTCGGGTACGAGGTCTGGGCGGCCACCGGCAAGGCGGACGAGCGACCCTGGCTGGAGTCGCTCGGCGCGGTCGGCTTCCTGACCCGCGAGGAGCTCGCCGCGGAAGGCCGCCCGCTCGAGTCCGAGCGCTGGGCCGGTGCCGTGGACTCCGTGGGCGCGGCCACGCTCCCGTACATCCTGCGAACGCTCCGGCGCGGGGCGGCCGTGGCCGCGTGCGGAAATGCCTCGGGCCCCGCCCTGACCACCACCGTGTTCCCGTTCATCCTGCGCGGCGCCGCCCTCCTCGGCATCGACTCCGCCTACCTGCCGATCGCGAAACGGCGCCGGATCTGGGAGCGGCTCGCGACGGACCTGCGGCCCCGGTCGCTCGGCGAGCGCGTCACGGAAGTGACGCTGGACACGCTCGAGCCGGCGCTCGACGGGATCCGGGCGGGCGAGGCCCGCGGCCGCTGGATCGTCAGGGTCGGGGCCTGAGCCGCCGCGCCGTGACTCGCCCATTTAGGCGCTCGGTCATCCTCTGATCTCGCCGCGAGGCGCCCGCGGCATTCCAAGGAGGCTTAACCGGGAGCTGCCCGCCGGGCTTCGACGCGCACCTCGGTGTCCTTGACACCGTGGACCTGCAGATAGTTTCCGGGTGCATATCCGAGCTACGACTTGTCCCAAGACCGGGTTGACCCGGCAAGTCCGGGCCCTGCCGAGGGCATCCAGCCGGCCACGAACGCCCTCGTAAACCTTCTTGGAATGCGGCCCGCGGCGGGGCGCGCACCGGGCCGGCGCCGGTCAGTCGAGGTCGCCGCGGAGCTGGGCGAGGGCACGGTCCAGCGGCTCGACTGAACTCGCCGAGTCGTAGGGCATGGCGGCGAGGGCGGCTTGGCGATCGAGTTCGCCGGCGTGGAGTCGCCGGGCGACGGTGACGACGACGCGGAACTCCGCGAGTTGACGCTCGACGAAAGCGAGGCCACCGACCGTCCCGTGACCCGGCACCACCGGACCGTCGATCAGCGAGCGCAGCCGGTCCACCGTGGCCGGCCAGTCCATGGGGTAGCCATCGCCGAACCATGGGACGGCGTCGTTCTCGAGGAGGTCCCCGGCGAACAGGACGTGCGCGTCGGGGACGCGAACGACGACGTCGTGGTCCGTGTGGCCGCGCCCCAGATAGCGCAGCTCGATGCGCCGGCCGCCGACTTCGACATCCGCCGCGATGGTGAGCGTCCGATCGGGGGGATCGATGACGACCGCCTCGAAGTCGGCCCGCCGCTCGAGGTCGCCCGCAGCTTGCTCGGCGATTGCGGCGGCACCCTCGGCGATGAGTCGATCCCGGCACCGTTCATGGCCCCAGATCACGGCAGGCCGAGTGACGCTGTTGCCAAACGAGTGATCCCAGTGCCAGTGGGTGTTGACGGCCACCGTCACCGGATCGCGGGTCACGCTCCGAACGTCTTCCATGAGCTCGCGGGCCAGCCGTGGCGTCGCCCGCGTGTCGATCAGGAGCGCCTCCCCGCGACCCAGCACCAGGCCGATCTGCTGATCGAGATAAGCGTAGCGCCGGGTGAAGACGCGGTCGCCGACCTCGAGCCAGGGCATCGCGTTGGCCATCTCGCGATGGTACGAGCCGGACTGCGGGACGGTTGGCCGCGGAGTACGCTCCCGCCATGCCGTCCACCACCGACAGCGCGACCACCCGCGACGGGATCCGCCTCCTCACCCGCCACTGGGAGGCCGGTTCGCCCCGGGCGGCGGTTCTCCTCGTCCACGGCCTCGGCGAGCACAGCGGTCGGTGGGAGGAGGTCGGCGCGCAACTTGCCGCCGCGGGCCTCGAGGCGTTCGCGTGGGATCACCGCGGGTTCGGTGCGTCCGGCGGCGAGCGGGCCTGGGTCGATCCGTTCTCGCAGTATCACGACGACGTCCAGGATCGACTCGCAGCGGTCCGGGCGGCAGCCCCCGGCCTCCCAGTCGTGTTGTACGGGCACTCGATGGGCGGGCTGATCGCGCTCGGGTACGCACTATCGAACCGTCCGCGCCCGGATCTCCTGGTGCTCTCGGCGCCGGGGATCGATGACAACGCGGCAGGGTGGAAGCACGCGCTGGCGCCGGTCATCTCCAGGATCGCGCCGCACATGCGGATCGCCAACGGGATTCCCGACTCAATGCTCTCCCGCGATCCCGCGCGCCAGCAGGCCGCCCATGACGATCCGCAGATGCTCCGGGCTTCGACCGCGCGGTTTGGTGCCCGGTTCTTCGAGGAGCAGGCGCGCGTCCGCGCGGCCGCGTCCGGTCTGGACGTCCCATCGATCGTGATCCACCCTACCCGGGCGTCCGCCACGAGCTCCACAACGAGCCTGAGGGGCCGGCCGTGCTTCACGACGTCATCGCCTGGATCGACGGGCAGCTGTCCGCCCGCGGCGCCTCGGCGGCCGGGTCGACCGAGATTGCCGCGGTCGGGGTGTAAGATTCGGCGACAACTGAAGATCGCCTCCGGGGAGCGCAGCAGCGCTGAGAGTGTGGCCCAGCCACAGACCCGCCGAACCTGATCCGGCTCATACCGGCGAAGGAAGCAGGCCCGTTCGAACTCGATGATGCCGTCCTCTCCCGGGGCGGCGTCGCTGACTTCGGAGGATCTCCAGCCATGACAACCACCGCCGCCGGCCCGGCCGGCGCCTCGCCGGCCGCCACCGACCCGACGCGGTGGCGCACCCGCGACATCCTCGTGACGGCGATCATCGGGGTCGCGTTCGGCGTCGCGTTCGTGGGGCTCAACGCAGCCTGGAGCATCCTCGCACCGGCGAGCGCGGCCGCGCCGCTCGTCGCCTTCCTGCTCTACGGCGGCTGGCTGGTGCCGGCGGTCCTCGCCCCGCTCATTGTCCGGAAGCCGGGCGCCGCCCTGTACGCGGAGCTCGTGGCCGCGGGCGTTTCCGCGCTCCTCCTCAGCCCCTGGGGGCCGGATGTCCTGCTCTCAGGCTTCGTCCAGGGGGCGGCCGCGGAACTGGTCTTTGCGTTCACGCTGTACCGACGCTGGTCCATGCCCGTCGTGGCGGTTGCCGCCGTGGCAAGCGCGGCCGCGGCGTGGCTTCATGACTGGGTCGTGTGGTACCCCGACCTTGCAATGGACGTCCAGATTGCCCGAGGGATCGCCATGGCCTTCTCCGCCGTGGTCATCGCCGGGTTCGGGTCGGCGGCGCTCGCGCGGTCGCTTCGGCGGGCCGGTGTGCTGGAAGGATTTCCCGACTGACCGCGCCCGCCGTCGGGCCGGGCGGCCGGTTCATGGCAGGGCCGCTGCCCCTTCGCGCCGAGGGGGTGTCGTTCCGGTATGCCGGCGCCGCGCGACCGGCCCTCCGCGACCTGCAGTTCCGCGTGGACGCGGGCTGCGTCCTGCTCGTCGTCGGTCCGTCGGGGTCCGGCAAGAGCACGGTGGCGCGGGCGATCGCGGGCCTCGTCCCGCGCGAGTTCCCCGGGGAGTGGTCCGGATCCATACGCGTCGGCGACCTCGATGTCTCCTCCGCGACGCCGGCGGACGCAGCTGCTAGGGTCGGGATCCTGTTCCAGGACCCGGCGAGCCAGCTGGTCATGGACCGGGCCGAGGATGACGTCGCGTTCGGGCTGGAGAACCGGGCGTGGCGTCTGACATCGATGCGCGCGCGGGTGCCGGAGGCACTGGCCGAGGCCGGCCTCGGCGGGTTCGAGCGTCGCCGCGGCACCCAGCTGTCCGGGGGTGAGCAGCAGCGACTCGCCCTCGCCGGCGTGGAGGCGCCGTTCCCCTCGGTCCTCGTCCTGGACGAGCCCACGGCGAACCTGGATCCGGCCGGGGCGGTTGCGCTCTTCGCACGACTCGCCACTCTCCGGGCGGCACGGCGTTCGACCATCGTCCTGGTCGAGCATCGGGCGGACCTGGCGTGGCCCCTCGCGGATCTCGTGCTGGCCCTTGACGGCCAGGGTTCGCCGATCGACTTCGGGGCGCCGGCAGACGTTCAGGTTCGCTCGGGCGCGCGCCTCGAGCACGAGGGAATCTGGCTCCCGAGCCCGGGCCTCGCCCCGGGTTCGGAGGACAACCCGGGCGGCGGCGCGGACAGCGGCGGTGTGCCGGCCGCGGTCGACGCACCCGTGATCGTGGAGGCTCACGACCTCCGGTTCGAGTATCAACGGGGGGTCGCCGCCGTCCGCGATCTGCACCTCCAGATTCGGACGGGGGAGCGGGTCGCCCTCGTCGGTCCCAACGGGAGCGGCAAGTCCACCGTCCTGCGGCTCTTTGCCGGCTTGCTCCGGCCGACCGCGGGGTCCGTCGCCCTCGGTGGTCTCGACCCGGCGCGGATCGCGCCTCCACGGCTCGCTGGCCTGGCCGGGTTTGTCTTCCAGGACCCCGAGCTCGGGTTCCTCGCCGATACGGTCGGCGAGGAGATCGCGATCGGCCTCGACGCAGCCGGTGTTGCTGCGGCCGCGGAGCTCATGGAGCGCCTCGGGATGCCGCTGGCCGCGTTTGGCGATCGCAGCCCGTACCGCCTGTCCGGCGGAGAGCAGCGCCGCCTGTCGGTGGCGACCGCCCTTGCCCGCCGGCCGTCGCTCCTCGTCCTCGACGAGCCGACCTTCGGCCAGGATCGGCGCGGCTGGGAGGCGATGGCCGAGATCATCGACGGACTGGCATCCGATGGCAGCGCGATGATCGCGGCCACCCACGACGAGCGTTTCGCCGCGCGGGTGGCGGCCGGCGCCGGTGGCCGGCGGCTCGAGATGGCCGACGGCTGGATCGTGGCCTGATGCTCACACCGGCCGACATCGGGGTTGCGCAGGCGGGCAGCCTCCTGGGACAAACCAGCCCGCTCGTGAAACTGGGTCTCGCGCTCGCGTGGCTCATTGGTCTCCTCTTCACCCTGGATCCGGGGCCGCCGGCGATCCTCGCCCTCGCCGCGATCCTCGCCGGCCTCACGCTGGGGGGCATTCCGCCGTCCCGCCTTGCGCAGGCCTTCGCGCCGCTCTCCGCCGTCGCTCTCGGCGTCGGGCTGGCGAACCTGCTGTTCTCCGCGTCCAACGCGGATCCGGCCGCGACCGAGCTGGCGCGGGTGGGGCCGCTGCGGCTCACGACCGAGGCGGCACTGATCGCCGGCGGGCTGGCCGCGCGCGTGTTCGCGATCGTGTCCGTCGGCGCGGTGTTCGCCCAGACCACGGACCCGGCACGGCTCGTGGATGCGCTCGTCCAGCAGGGCCGCGCGCCGGCCCGCTTTGCCTACGGTGCACTGGCGGCATACCAGGCACTGCCGCGCCTCGCGGACGACCTCGCGACGATCCGCCAGGCGCGCCGCATCCGCGGCCTCCGAGGCGGCTGGCACCCGCGACTCTTCGTGAGCCTGCTCGTCCGGGCGATTCGGCACGCGGACCAGCTCGCCCTGGCGATGGATGCCCGGGCCTTCGGCTCCGGACCCCGATCCACCTTCCGCCCGATCTCGTGGGGCTGGCGCGATCTGGCCGTGGGCGCGGGCGGCCTGGCCGTCCTCGGGGCTGCGCTCCTTCGGTAGTGGTCCCGTCGATCGGCAATCGGTCCCGTCCTTCGGTTCAGTGACTGGAAGACCTTCCCCCGGTGGCGCACAATGTCGCGACATCCCTCGACCCGACGAGCGCGCCCGACCCGCGGGCCGCGCCGCAGCAGACTCCCGGAGGTACGCGCGATGACCGAGGTCATGGACAAGGTCCAGACGATGCAGCAGCTCATCAACGGCCAATGGGTCGACAGCGCGAGCGGGCGGACCCTCGCGGTCGAGAACCCGGCCAACGGCCAGGTCATCGCCAACGTGCCGGCATCGGACGGCGAGGACGTGGATCGGGCGGTCCAGGCGGCGGCCACGGCATTCCAGACCTGGCAGCACACGACGCCGCAGGACCGCAGCCTGCTCATGCTCAAGCTCGCCGACGCGATCGAGGCCCGCGGCGAAGAGATCGGCCGGCTCGAGAGCCGGAATGCCGGCAAGCCGGTGGGCGCCGCGATCGACGAGGTCCCGGTCGTCGCCGACAACCTCCGCTTCTTCGCCGGTGCCGGGCGGGTCATGGAGGGCAAGGCCGCCAACGAGTACATGGCCGGCCACACCAGCATCATCCGCCGCGAGCCGATCGGGGTCGTCGCGTCGATCGCGCCGTGGAACTACCCGATCATGATGGCCGGCTGGAAGATCGGCCCGGCGCTGATGGCCGGCAACACCGTCGTCCTGAAGCCTTCGGCCCGAACGCCGCTGACCGCGCTGGTCCTCGGTGAGATCGCCTCGGAGATCTTCCCGCCCGGGGTCCTCAACGTCATCACCGGCTCGGGCGCCACCGTCGGCGATCCGCTCGTCGCCCATCCCAAGGTCGGGATGATCTCGCTGACCGGTGACACGGACACCGGCAAGCACATCGCGAAGGTCGCCGCGGATCGAATGAAGCGGCTCCACCTGGAACTCGGTGGCAAGGCCCCGGTCATCGTCTTCGACGACGCCGACGCCGCCGCCGTCATCGAGAACCTGAAGGTCTTCTCCTACTGGAACGCGGGCCAGGACTGCACGGCGCCGTGCCGCGTCATCACCGGGCCGAAGGTCTACGACAACTTCGTCGCCGACCTCGCCGCCGCGGTCTCAACCATCAAGTGGGGCGATCCGGCGGAGGGCGACGACATCGAGATGGGTTCCCTCATCGCCGGCGCCCAGGCGGACAAGGTCGAGGGCATGGTGGACCGGGCGCGCTCCGGGGCCGAAATCGTTGCCGGCGGCCATCGGCCGTCGCGGCCGGGCGCCTACTTCGAGCCGACGGTCATCGCCGGCCCGGACCAGCGCAGCGAGGTCGTCCAGGACGAGGTCTTCGGGCCGGTCGTCACGGTCCAGCGGTTCACGGACGAGGACCAGGCCATCGCCTGGGCGAACGACGTCCGCTTCGGGCTGGCCGCGTCGGTCTGGACGGGCGACATCGGCAAGGCGATGCGCGTCGCCAAGGCGATCCAGTTCGGCACGGTCTGGGTCAACGACCACTTCACGCTGGTCTCCGAGATGCCGCACGGCGGCTTCAAGGAATCCGGCTGGGGCAAGGACCAGTCGATGTACGCGATCGAGGACTACACGGTCGTCAAGCACGTGATGCTCAAGATCTGACCCGCGTCGGGCCCCGGCGGGGGCGCGTGGGCGCGTGGCGGCACCGGATGGTCTCGCCTGCCGCGAGCCAAAGGATCAGATACGACCCGGGATCGTCGTAGATCCGGGAAAGTCAATTCGGAGCGGCCCGGCGGCCAATCGCGCCGATGCGATCACGCTCAATTTGGTCTGCCAGGGTCGGAATCCGCGCCTGTTGACCGCCTAATTCGTGGCTACCACGATCGGGCATCGTAAGTGCACCCGATCCGGGCCGCGCGCCGGGTTACCACGCTCCGGGATCGTATCTGCCTGAACCCGCCGATCAGCGCAGCGGGCCGAGGAGCGCTCGAACCTCGCCGTCGTCTCGAGATCCCACGGGCTCCGGAAGATCCACATGACCTCGCGGACGCCGACCTCGGCCAGCGAGGCGACGTACGCGGCCACGGTCGCGGGAGGACCGCCCGTATTGAGGCCGCGTTCCGTGTCGTCTGCGCTGGTTCGGTCCACCGGGATCCCCTGTGACGCCATGACCGCCGCGTAGGCGGCACGGGCCGGGGGCACGGAATCCCGGATCACGACGTCCATCGCGACCGTGCGCCGGATGGCCTCGAACGGCCGACCGGCTTCCTCACAGCGCTCCTGCAGCCAGCCCGAAACCTCGGCGATCCGGCCCGGCTCGCCGTATGCGTTCCACAGGTCGGCATAGCGGGCCACGGTCCGGAGGGTCTTGGTCCGGCCGGACCCGCCGACCAGGATGGGCAGCCGATCCTGGACCGGCCGTGGCGCGCACACAGCATCGCGCAGGTGGTAGAAGCGGCCGTCGTGCGTGACCGTCTCGCCATCCAGC
Organism: Chloroflexota bacterium; assembly: GCA_015661135.1. Taxonomy (GTDB): domain Bacteria; phylum Chloroflexota; class Limnocylindria; order Limnocylindrales; family CSP1-4; genus UBA5189. The sequence goes on along the minus strand of JACVXW010000100.1, from coordinate 2,251 downwards.
AGGCGCCGGATCAGCCCGACTGCCTCGTCCAGCCGGTCCAGCCGCTCCCCGAAGCCCGAGCCGAAGTCGAGCCCGAAGGCGTCATGCTCCCGTTCGAACCAGCCACCCCCGATCCCCAGTACAAACCGGCCGCCGGACAGGTGATCGATCGTCGTGGCCTGCTTCGCGACCAGTCCCGGGTTCCGGAAGGTGTTCGCCGCGACGAGGTGGCCCAGCGTCACCCGCCTGGTGAGCGGGGCCAGGGCGGCGAGTGCGGTCCAGCCTTCCAGCTTGGGGCTCGTCCAGTCGCCCTCGTCAGACAGAAGGTGATCGTCCAGCCAGACGGAATCGAAGCCGGCGGCCTCAGCCGCCAGGGCGGCGTCGCGGAGTGACGGCCAGTCGCTGCGCTGGATCCAGAACGCGGCGCCAAATCGCATCGCCGTATCGTACGGTCGTGACCCCACCGCCGATGGCCGCCCCGACCGTCGCCATCGAGGCGGACCTCCATGCTGCGATCCTCGCCTGGTTCGCCGTGCGCGGTCGCGACCTCGCCTTCCGGGCGACGGCAGACCCATACGCGATCCTCGTGTCCGAGGCGATGGCGCAGCAGACGCAGGCGGCCCGCGCCGCCGACTACTGGTCACGATTCCTCGTGGAGTTCCCGACGGTCCAGGCCCTCGCGGAATCGACGCCCGCGGCCGTCCTCCGGGCGTGGCGCGGCCTCGGCTACAACCGTCGCGCCCTCGCCCTGCGACAGGCGGCCATTGCGATCGTTCGCGACCATGGCGGAGCAGTCCCGGACGAACTCGAAGCTCTGGAGTGCCTCCCCGGTGTCGGGCCATACACCGCGCGGGCAGTCGCGGCGCTGGCGTTTGGGCGGCGGGTGGGGGCGGTCGATGTCAACGTACGGCGGGTCCTGTCGCGGGCCATCGGCGGCTCGCTGGAGGCCTTTGGCACGGCCGAGCTCCAGCGGATCGCGGATGCCAGCGTCCCCGCGGACCAGCCCGGCGTCTGGACGCACGCGCTCATGGACGTCGGGGCGACCTTCTGTCGCGCAAGGGCACCGCGATGTGGCGGATGCCCCGCGCAGCCCTGGTGCCAGGCCGCGCCGTCGTTCGCGAGCCCGAGGGGGCAGGACACGCCGGTGTCGCCGGCAGCGCCGGAGTCGCCTGTAACCGCCCCGCACGCGGCCCGGGAAGCGCCCGTCGCCTTCGAGACGACCAGCCGCTGGCTGCGCGGCCGCCTGCTCGACCTCCTCCGTGACTCCCCGGACGGAGCATGGGCCACGCTCCCGGCCGCGATGGGCTCCCACGGCACGTCGGCGATCGCGGCCGCGTTCTCCGCGATGGTCGCCGAGGGCCTTGCGGAGCGGCATCCCGCGGACCCGTGGCAGGCTCGCCTGCCTCTCGCCTGATGCTCGGCTACCCTTCAGACGCCGTGACCGCCGCACCCACCCGTCCGATTCGCGACGACAGCCCCCTGCCCGCCGACGACCCCGCGCTCATGACGCTCGACCTTCGCGGGCTTCGCCGGCGCTGGGCCGCGACCGCCGCCCGCTCGCCGATCGGGGCGGAGGCGATGGCCGGGACGGACCTCCGCGCGCAGGCGTTCGGCATGTCCGGTGAGCGGCTCATGGAACATGCCGGCGCAGCGGTCGCGGCGGCCACCCGCGCTCTGGCAGAGGACACGGGCCGGCTCGCACGCGGTCCGATCCTCGTCCTGTGCGGATCCGGCAACAACGGGGGAGACGGGCTCGTTGCGGCCCGGTACCTCGCCGCCGCGGGTCTTGACGTGGTGGTTGCGCTCGTCGCGTCGAGCGCCCGCCCACGGACCGTGGATGCGGCACGGAACTGGGACCGCCTCGGTGCCGCGACGCGGGTCACGCGCGTCCATGCCACCGGCGGGCGCGACCTGGCGGTCCTGGGCGGCGACATCGACCGGGCCGCCGTCATCGTCGATGCGCTCCTTGGCACCGGTGTCACGGGCGGGCTCCGCGAACCGGTTCGCGGAGCCGTGGAACTCATCGCCCGCGCCCGTGCCCTGGGGGTGCCCGTCGTCAGCGTTGACACGCCGACGGCGGTGGACCTGTCGTCCGGCGACCCGTCCGAGCCTGTCGTCCAGGCCGATCTGACCGTCACGTTTCACCGTCCGAAGACCGGCCTCCGCACTCGCCGCGGAGCGGCCCTTGCCGGCCGGATCCTCGTCGCGCCCATCGGCGTTCCGAAGGACGCAGATCGTGGTTGAGGGCTCGGCTCCGGGGCTTCGCCAGGTC
>JACVXW010000099.1 GCA_015661135.1 Chloroflexota bacterium | reverse complement strand
CCAGCGCCTGGAGGGCGCCCACGACGTCTCCGTCGCCCGCGTGACCGGCGAGGACCGTCCCGGCCGCAGCCACGCCGGCCGCCGCGACCTTCTCCTTCAGTTCAAAGATCACTCGCTCGGCGAGTTTCCGACCGATGCCGGGAATCGCGGTGAGCATCGCCTGATCCTGCTGGAGGATCGCGAGCTGGAGCTCCGCCGTCGCACGGCTGCCGACGATCGCGAGGGCCACCTTTGGCCCGACACCGGTGACGGTCAACAGCAGGTTGAAGAACCCGAGTTCCTCCACCGACCGGAAGCCATACAGCGCCTGCTGGTCCTCGCGGACCAGGTGGTAGGTGTGGACCTTCAATCGCCCACCCGGCGAGGCCGTCGCGAGCACGCGCGGCGCTGCGAAGACGCGGTAGCCGATCCCGCCGACCTCGATGACGAGCGAGTCCGTGGCAACGGCGCCGACGATCCCCTCAAGCGAGGCGATCACGATCGCGCCCCAGCCTTGCGATCGCGGGCGAGCGCCTCACGCACGGCTCGATCGTAGGAAGACTCGCCGCGGGCCATGGGCGCCACCGCGGCTCGATCCATCACGGCAGACCCGGTGGCGACCGGGCCGTCGGAGCGTTCGCTGTTCGCCGCCCAGATCGCCACTGCAAGGGCGTCCGCCGCGTCGTCCGGCCGGGGCGGGTCCTTGAGGCCGAGGCAGATCGCGACCATCCGGCCAACCTGCTCCTTGTCCGCGCTGCCAGAGCCGGTGACGGCGAGCTTGACCTCGTTCGGCGTCGCCTCGCGGATGGTGCGCCCGGCCTCCGCGGCGGCGAGCAGGACCACCCCGCGCGCCTGGCCGACGGCAAACGCCGTCTGGGCATTGCGCGAGAAGAAGAGCCGCTCGACCGCGACCATGTCGGGCTCATGACGTGAGATGAGGTCCGCCAGGAAGCGGTGGATGGCAAGGAGCCGGTCCGGCAGGCCCAGGGAAGGGCTCGTCTCGAGACAACCGGCGTCGATGAGGCGAAGGGAGCCGCCGGTTCGATCCACGAGCCCCCAGCCGAGGGCGGCGGTGCCTGGGTCGATACCCAGGACGATCATCCGGCGACCTCGGCGAATACGTCCTCTGGGATGTCGAAGTTCGCCGTCACCCGTTGAACGTCATCCAGGTCCTCGAGGAGCTCGATGAGCCGGAGGTTCTGGCGGGCCCGGTGCGCGTCCAGTTCCACCGTGGTCTTCGCGATCATCGTGGTTTCGGCCGACTCCACGCCCACCCGTTGGGCGTCGAGTGCCTTGCGAACCTGCTCGAGGTCGCCGGGATCCGTGTAGACCTCCATGGTCCGCGGGTCCGAGGTGTCGACGTCACTTGCGCCCGCATCGATGGCGGTCAGGGCGAGCTCGTCCGGGTCGCGACCATTGGTAGGAACGCTGATGAGGCCCCGAGGCTCGAACTGCCAGGCCACGGCACCGCTGCCGGCGAGCTGGCCACCCGCCTTGGCGAACATCGAGCGCACGTCGCCGGCCGTCCTGTTGCGGTTGTCCGTGGCCGCCTCGACGAGGATCGCCACGCCGCCCGGGCCGTAGCCCTCGTAAACGATCTCCTCGAACTGCTCGCCCTCGCCCGACGCGGTTGCCCGGTCGATGGCGCGCTTGATGTTGTCCATCGGCATGTTGACGCCGCGGGCCTTGTCCACCGCCAGGCGGAGCCGGAAGTTGGCGTCCGGATCCCCGCCGCCGGCCCGTGCCGCGACCATGATCTCGCGGGCGACCTTGGTGAAGAGTGCCCCGCGCTTCGCGTCGTTGGCACCCTTCTGGCGTTTGATCGTGGACCACTTGGAGTGACCTGACATCCGGCCGGGAGTATACCGGACTATGATGGCCTGACCGCCGCGGCGCCCCGTTCGGTGGCCTGGAAATGCCCCTCCGCCAACAGAGAGGACCGACCCTTCCATGACCATGAAGAACGTCGACCTGCCCCACCTCCGGAGCGTCGTCCTGGCCGGCCACGCCGGTTCCGGCAAGACGACGCTCGGCGAACAGCTGCTCTTTCGAGCCGGCGCGGTTTCGCGCCTCGGGCGGGTGGATGACGGGACCTCGCACCTCGACTTCGAGGCCGAGGAGCAGAAGCGGCGCGAGTCGCTGAGCCTGGCGGTCGCCACATTCGAGACGGACGGCACCCGGATCACCCTCGTGGATACGCCGGGCTACCTCGATTTCGGGGCGGAGGTCGTCTCCGGCTTTCACGCGACGGACGGGGCGCTGCTGGTCATGGACGCATCGGGCGGTGTGGAGGCGGGCCTCGAGAAAGCCGTAGCGCTAGCGCGAGGCACCAACACGGCAACCTGCTTCTTCATCAACAAGACCGACCGCGAGAATGCCGATCCAACCGCGGCCCTCGACGCGCTCAGGGCCGCCTTCGGCAGCAAGGTGGCGCCGCTGCAGCTGGCGATTGGCGCGGCGGAGTCCTTCTCCGGGTATGTCGACCTCGTCCATCGCAAGGCGTGGCGGATGGAGGGTGGCAAGGAGGTGGAAACCGCCATTCCGTCAGACCTCGAGGGCGAGGTGGCGCGGCGCCGGGACCAGCTCCTCGAGGCGGCGTCGGAGGCGGATGACGACGTCCTGACCAAGTACCTCGAGGGCGAGGAGATCTCCGATGCCGAACTGGAGGCCTGCCTTCGCAAGGGCGTCAAGGAATCCGTTCTCGCACCGGTCCTCGTCGGCAGCGCCACGACCGGAATCGGGCTGCGCGCGCTGCTGGATGCGTTCATTCGATACCTGCCCTCGCCGGCGGACGAAGCGCCGGTGGATGCGAAGGACCGCGGAGGCGCGACCGTGGCGGTCCCGCCGGATCCCAACGGACCGCTCCTGGTCCGCATCTTCAAGACCTCGGCCGATCCGTTCGTCGGGCGGCTCACCTACCTGCGCGTCCTCTCCGGCACGCTCCACGCGCAGGCGCATGCCTGGAACTCCACCCGTAACGAGGACGAACGGATCGGCCAGCTTCTGCTCCTCCACGGCAAGGAGCAGGAGGCAATCGGCGAGTTGAAAGCAGGCGAGATCGGCGCCGTCGCCAAGCTGGGCGTAACCGCGACCGGCGACACGCTGTCCTCGCGGGAGCGGCCCCTGACGCTCCCGCCGCTCCAGTTCCCGACGCCCACCCTTATGCTCGCCATCGAGCCGCAGTCCAAGGCGGACCTGGACAAGATGGGCCCGGCTCTCCAGCGGATGCTCGAGGAGGAGACGACGGCGCGGGTCGAGCGCAGCGAGACCGGTGAGCAGATCCTCGTGACGATGGGCGAGGCCCACACGGCCGTCATTATCGAGCGGCTCAAGCGGAAGTTCGGGTCTGCGATCGTGACCCGCACGCCGCGCGTCCCGTACAAGGAGACGATCCGCGGCAAGACGCAGGTCCACGGCCGCTACAAGAAGCAGACCGGTGGCCACGGCATGTTCGGCGACGTCTGGATCGAGCTGGAGCCCAATCCCGGCGGCGGCGTGGAGTTCGCCGAGCGCGTCGTCGGCGGATCCGTGCCGAAACAGTTCTTCCCCGGCATCGAGAAGGGCATCCGAGAGACCGCCGCGGAGGGCGTCGTGGCCGGTTACCCACTGTCAGACTTCAAGGCGACGCTGTACGACGGATCCTTCCACAACGTGGACTCGAACGAGCTCTCGTTCAAGATCGCCGCGTCGATGGCGCTCAAGGAGGGGGTACACCAGGCCAGGCCGGTGCTCCTGGAGCCGATCATGACGGTGGCGGTGACCGTCCCGGACGAGTTCATGGGCGAGGTCAACCGCGACCTCAACGGGCGGCGCGGCCGGGTCCTGGGCATGGATACGGGCAGGGGGATGCAGGTGATCAACGCCAACGTCCCCCAGGCCGAGCTCTTCTCGTATGCGACCGAACTCCGGTCGATCACTGGGGGCCGCGGCACGTTCTCGGCCACGCTGGACCATTACGAGGAGGTACCCGCGCACCTCGCCGAGAAGGTGATCGAGGCGCATCGGAAGACGGCGGAGACGCCCCCAGGACACTGATCGCGAGCACCGTCGCAGGTGACTCGACCCTGTCCTAGTTTCACCCCATGTCGATCTCGGAATACCCGAGCCTGGTCGCGTGCGTGGCGGTCCCGGGCGCAGCGGCGCTCCCGGGCGAAGCGGCCGCCCCGATCGCCGTTTCGAGCTCCAGCGTCCCGTCGTACAGGGCGCGCCCCACGATTACCCCGGCGCAGCCGACCTCGCGGACGGCCCGAATGTCGGTCACCGACGAGATGCCACCTGCGGCGATGACCCTCGCGCTCGTTGCCGCACGAACGATCTTGAGCAATTCCAGATCAGGTCCGGCCAGGGTCCCGTCCCTGTCAATCGCCGTTACCTCGAACCATTGGACGCCGGCGCTCGCGAGATCGGCGACGGCCCGCTGAACCCGCACGCCGGCTGTTCCAGCCACCCAGCCCCGCCCAACTGCATGCCCGTCCCGAACGTCGATTGCCACCGCGATCCTGTCTCCGCCGTGCTCGAGCACCAGTCGCTCCGCAAAGCCAGCGTCCTCCAGTGCGCCTGTACCGACGACTGCTCGCGCCGCGCCCGTTGCCAGGACCGCGGCGACGTCAGCCTCCGAGCGTAGCCCGCCGGCGATCTCCACCCGCGCTCGATCCCCCACCGCACCGACGATTCGCCGGACAACATCCGCGTGGTGCGGCGATCCATCGCGAGCCCCGTCAAGGTCGACTACGTGGAGCCAGCGCGCGCCGCCGGTCACGAACTCCTCGGCCGCTGCCACGGGGTCGCTTCCGTACGCCGTCTCGGACTCGAAGTCGCCCTGCCGAAGGCGGACGACTCGGCCCTCACGGAGATCAATCGCCACGAGGAGATCAAAGGTTGCCACGGCCCTCTCTGGTGTGCTAACGTGTTACTACGTTACTACATTACCACGATGGCATCGGACGAGAGGCTCGGATCATGGTCGCTGACGACTCCTGGCGCACGGACGACGTACTCGCGCTGTTCGACACGATTCTCGGGCTGGAGGACCGATCCGAAGCAGAGAAGTTCTTCCGCGACCTGTTGACCCTCGGAGAGCTCCGTGACCTCGCGCTTCGGTGGTCTGTTGCTCGCCTGCTCGACAGCGGCCTGCACTACGCGGACATCTCGCAGCGCCGCATCGCGTCGTGGCTTCACCACGGCGAGGGCGGCTACCGCCTCCTTCTTGACCGGGCGCGGGCAGCCGGGACGCTCCCCTACCCGACCGGCGCCGCCGAACGCTGATGCGAGACCGCTTGCGACTGGCCGTCCCGAACAAGGGGCGCCTGGTCGAGCCGACCCTGGCGCTCCTGCATGACGCCGGACTCATCTTCGATGAGCACGATCGCAGCCTTGTTGCGCATGTCCAGAACGTTGACCTGGACATCCTCTTCGTGCGGACGTCGGACATCGTCGAGTTCGTGAGCGACGGTGTGGCCGATCTCGGGATCACGGGGCGGGATCTTCTGGTCGAGTCGGGCAGCCGGCTTCCGGTCGTCCGGCCGCTCGGCTACGGCCGATGCCGCCTCGCTGTCGCGGTACCCGCCGATGCGCCGTTCGAGGCCGTCGAGGATCTGGCAGGGCTCCGCGTCGCGACATCCCACCCGACGGTCACACGGGCATTCTTCGGGGACCGGGGCGTCGCGATGGAGGTGATCGGGCTCTCTGGTGCGGTCGAGGTCGCGCCGCGCCTCGGGCTCGCCGAGGCGATCGTCGATCTCGTGTCAACCGGATCGACCCTCGCCATGAACGGGCTCCGCGCGATCGCCGACGTGCTCGAGTCCGAGGCCGTCCTCGTCACGAACCCCGAAGCCGCGGAGCAGCGCGCGGCAGACGTTGCCGCGATCGACACGATGGTCGGCGCGGTCATCGCCGCGCGCGATCGCAAGTACGTGATGATGAACGCGCCGGCTCGGCAGCTCCGCGAGCTCGAGGCGCTCCTCCCGGGCCTCGAATCGCCGAGCGTCATCCCTCTCGCTCACGAGGGCATGATCGCCATCCACTCGGTCGTGGGAGCGGACGATGTCTGGAACCTCCTGCCGCGCCTGAAAGCGGCCGGCGCGTCGGGGATCCTCGTCCTCCCGATCGAAAAGGTCATCCCGTGACGGCACCCACGGCCGTCGCGTTCACCCTTCAGCGCCTGGATCTCAGATCTGCTGGGGCCG
>JACVXW010000098.1 GCA_015661135.1 Chloroflexota bacterium | reverse complement strand
CTTTGCCAGCGACCTTGCGCCATCGCGCGCCGCCGCCAGATGGGACTCCAGGAGGACCAATCGGACTTCCCCCGGACCTACCCTGGTGATGTCCCGGCGTCGAGCCCTGTCGTTTGACCGCGGGGGCAAGAGGAAATAGTCATCTTGCTGGAGCACGAGGGCGTGGCGGCCCAGGCGGCCGAGTGCCTCGCGGAGCGCCAACCCGGTCTCCGACTTGCCGCTCCCGGACTCGCCCGCGACAGTAATCGTGGCGCGTCGATCCAGGCCGACAAGGCGGGGTCCAAGGTGGGCCGCGATCGTCGCTGCCGCGCGCTCGTGGTGGGCCTCCACGATGATCACGTCACCCCTCAATGAATCGACCCTCGGCTTCGCCCGAGCCCGGAGCGCGTCCCGCGAGCGGCAGAACCATGGAGACAAACGCCCCGGCCGTCAGGAGGTGCCATGCCTCGGCGCGCGTCCCGATAAGGTTGAGCAGCGCAGAGGTGATGACGGCGACCTCCTTCTGCGTTCCGAGGAACGTCTGTGCGACGAGCAAGTCGTTCCAGACCCACAGGAACTGGAAGATCGCGAACGACGCGAGCGCCGGCACGGACAGCGGCAGGATCAGCCGGGTGAATGTCGTGAAATGGGACGCGCCGTCGATGAATGCCGATTCCAGGATGTCCCGCGGCAGCTCGCTGATGTAGTTGTGGAGAAGGTATGTGGCCAGGGCCAGCCCGAATCCGGTGTGCGCCAACCACATCGCCAGGTAGGTCCCGTTCAGGTCGAGGGCAAGATAGCCCTTCAGAACCGGGATCAGGGCGATCTGGATCGGGACGACGAGGAGCATGATGATGATCGCGAAGAGCACCTTGCGGCCCGAGAATCGCATCCAGGCGAAGCCGTAGGCCGCAAAGGCCGCCACCAGGATCGGGATGACGACGGCGGGGATGGTGACGGTCAGGCTGTTGATGAAGGCAATCGCGATTCCGGTCTGCTCATTGAGGACCGTCGCGTAGTTTGCCGTCGTCCAGCCGGCACCCGCGGGATCGGCAAAGACCGACCACCAGCCGCTCGTCGTCATCACGTCGCGCTCGCGAAACGAGGTGATCAGCAAGCCGAGGGTCGGGATCGTCCAGATCGCAACAAGGATGAGGACCGCCAGGATGATCAGGAGGCGCGACGCGAGCGAGCCCTTCATCGGAAACCCTCCTGCCCGCGGAAGCGGCGCAGGTTGTACCAGATGACCGGCATCACCGCGACCAGGAGAATGATCGCCAATGCGGCGCCCTTGCCGTAGTCGAAGAAGGTGAAGGACTGCTTGAACTGGAGTGTCGCGATCACCTCGGTCCCGAAGTTGCCGTTGGTCATCGTGGTCACGATGTCGTAGATCTTCAAGGTCAGGATGGCGATCGTCGTGGACACGGTGATGATCGAGCCCCTGATCGAGGGGATCACCACCTTCTGGAAGACCTTGACCTCCGAAGCGCCGTCGATGCGAGCTGCCTCGAGGAGCTCGGCGGGGACGCCTTTCAGGGCGGCCGACAGGATCACCATGGCGAATCCGGTCTGGGCCCAGATGAGAATCGCGATCAGCAGGAAGTTGTTCCAGAACTGGAGCTGGAGCAGGCCCTGCGGCGCGATCCCAAGTGCGCCGAGGATCGCATTGATGAGTCCGATCTGTTCCTCGCCGGCTGGCCTGTAGGCGTACACGAAGCGCCAGATGACGCCGGCCCCGACGAACGAGATCGCCATCGGGAGGAAGATGAGGACCTTGGCCAGCCGCTCGAAGGGCACCCGGTCGGCGAGAATGGCCATCAGAAGGCCGAGGCTCACGCTCCCGCCCGTGCCGACGGCCAACCACAGGACGTTGTTGCGAATGGCCTCGATCATCGACGGATTGGTGACCGCGAAGATGTAATTCTCCGCGCCGACGAAGTTCTTCGAGGCCCCGTCCTGGAAGGATAGGACGAGCGTCAGGATGGTCGGAATGAGAAGGTAGGCAAACAAGATCACAACTGCCGGCCCGACGAACACGAAGGGCAGGACGCGATCTCTCCATTGACGCGGGAACCGTTCAACGACCCAGTTCGCAACGACGTACAGGAGCGCCACGCCACCGACGCCCCACACGATCGCGATGCCCGCCACGATGGGTCTGGGAGCGTCCGTGTCGCGCAGGAACAGGAACCCCTGCCAGAGTCCGGCAAAGGCGATCAGCGGAACGAATACCGACGCCGCGGTACGGGCAACCGACGTGACGATAAGGGAAACGAATGCCGGCCGATGTGGCTCCCGCGCGTCAGAGTTCGCGACCACCCGTGTTGCCCTCCTGTCGAATGCTCCGGCCCCTGGCCAGCGAACCTGCGCCTAAGGGTCTGCGCCCCGGGGAGGGTGGAGGGTCCTCACCGGGGCGCAGACGCGAGAGTTACGGCCAGCTCGCCTCGATCTCATCGAGGACCGTGTCGAGGTCCTTCGTGCCGCTCACGTAGTCGACCATGCCCTTCCAGAACGTACCGGCGCCGACGGCAGCCGGCATAAGGTCCGAGCCGTCGAAGCGGAACGAGTCGGCCGCGAGGAGCTGCTCGGCGGCGGCCCGGTCGAGGGCGCTTGCGTAAGCACCCAGGTCCTGGTCCTTGTGGGGGAACAGTGCGCCACCCGCGGCGGCCCAGGTGCTACCCGAGGCGCCGGTGGTCAGGTAGGCGAGGAACGCCCTGACCTCGGGACGATCACTGAACATGACGAACTGGTCACCACCGCCGAGGGCGGGGGTACCGAATTGCGGATCGACCGATGGGAACGCAAAACTCCCGACCTCATTGTCCAGGTCCGCCTTGACGGCGTCTGGGAAGAACCCGGTGATGAAGCTGCCCTGCTTGAGGAGCCAGCACTTCGGCGGATTGTCGAACATCGGCGTTCCCGCTTCGCCGAAGAAGGTCGCGAGGATATTGGTGGTGCCACCGTAGACCTGCGTCTGGTCGAGCCAGATGCTGCCCAGCGTCTCGATGGCCTCCTTGACGGAGGGGTCGTTGAACGGGATCTGGTGGGTGACCCACTTGTCGTAGGTCTCCGGACCAGCCGTGCGCAGCATGATGTCTTCCACCCAGTCGGTCGCGACCCAACCGGTGGCGCCGCCGCTCTCCATGGTGACGCACCATGGTGACGAGCCTGCCGCCTTGATCTCGGCAGCGAGGGCCGTGAGCTCGTCCCACGTGGTGGGCGCGGTGTAGCCGGCCGCCTCGAATGCCTTCTTCGGGTAGAAGACGAGGCTCTTGATGTTGACTCGATGGAAGACGCCGTAGACGTTTCCGTCGTCGCCCGTGCCGGTCTCCATCCACCCCGGCCCGTAGTTGGCATCGATCGCATCGATGATGTCCTGGGGGAGGGGGATGAGGAATCCCTCCGCCGCCAGACGGCGCATGCCGCCCGGCTGCGGGAATGCGGCGATGTCCGGCGGGTTGCCGGCTTCGGCGCGCGTGTTCACGAGCGTCTCGAACTGGTCGGAGCCGCTGTACAGGACGTCGACGCCGGTCGCGTCCTCGAAGGCCTTGAAGGACTCTTCGAAGCGGATTCCCTCGTCGCCCCTGAAGGCGCCAAAGACCTCGACCTTCGTCCCGACGAGGGACGCCTCGGTCGGCACCGGTGTCGGGGACTCACCCGGGCCGACCGTCGGCCCGCCGGTAGGTTGTGGCGTCGCGGCGCCCGTGCACGCCGCGACGACGATCGCCGCAGTTGCAATGGCCATCACAATTCGTCTCACGCGCTTCTCCTCCTCGATATGCCTCATCGAATCGACGCGCCGAAAACCGGCGCCTTTTCGACCTCTTGGAACCGTTTCCACGACTTCGGTGGATACGCTACCATCGCTGTCAAGAGATAGCGATCGTCAGGGAGTACTGTCGACGTCCGATGGCTACGATCAAGGATGTCGCTCGGGTCGCTGGAGTCGGCGTGGCCACGGTGAGCCGGGTGCTGAACGAGAGTCCCAATGTGAGCCCGGAGACGAGGGCAAACGTCCTGCGGGTCATGGCGGACTTTGGGTTCGTTCCGAACGCGAGCGCCCGCAATCTGGTCCGTGGTCGAACGGACACCATCGGGGTCGTGGTGCCGTTTCTGACGCGGCCCGGCGTAGTCGAGCGCGTCCGAGGGATTGAGGCCGTCGTGGCCGCGTCCGGCAGCTCGATGGTCATGTACAACGTGGAGTCCGTCGAGCGCCGCGAGTCGCTCCTCCGAGTCCTCCCAGAGCAGGGACATGACGGCCTGGTCATCGTCTCGCTGCCCATGCCCCATGACGCCGCCCAGCGACTCCTTGAAGTAGGACCGCCAACGGTGCTCCTCGACGCACATCATCGATCTTTCTCGCGCGTCGTCAGCAACGACATCCACGGGGGACGGCTGGCCGCTCGCCACCTTCTGGACCTCGGTCATCGGCGGATCGGGTTCGTGGGCGATGCCCCGCGCTTGCCGCTCGGCTTCTGGTCGAGTCGCCTGCGGAGCATCGGTGTTCGTCTCGCCCTCGAGGAGCGGGGCTTGGCCTGGGACCCCGCGCTGGTCCGCGTCGGAGAGCACGGCCAAGGGCAAGCGGCGGAGCTCGCCGCTGACCTCCTCCGGGGCCCGGGGCGCCCGACGGCAATCGTCGCGGCGAGCGACACGCAGGCCATTGGCGTCATATCGGCCGCGCGAACGCTCGGCTTCGATGTGCCAGGCGAACTGTCGGTGATTGGTTACGACGACCTTGAGCTCGCCGAACCGTTGGGTCTGAGTACCGTCCGACAGGGCCTCACCGAGACTGGTCGACAAGCCGTTGAGCTCCTCCACCGGATCACGACGGGTGGATTGGCCGGTCCCATCCGGATCGAAGCTGCCCTGGAGCTCGTCGCCCGCTCCACGAGCGGGCGCGTACCAGCCGGCGCCTGACACCGCGTGGCGCACGCTCGAGACGGCCCGCGATGGCGCTGCGAAGCCAGCCAGTGTGATCATGGCCTTCCTCATCGCTCAGCGCGCCCGCGGCACGGTCGAGGATCGAATGGCCAATTGCGTGGCGAGGAGCGTTCGGAGGGGCACGTCGCGTCCGGCGATGCTGTCCAGGAGGGCAGTGCCGGCGGCCATCCCGAGCTCGTAGGCCGGTGTCCGGACCGTGGTCAGGGGCGGGTCGAAGAAGGTGGCCAGGGGAATGTCGTCGAAGCCGATGAGCGAGACATCATCGGGAACCTGGCGGCCTGCTTCTCGGAGCGCGCTTATGGCCCCGAGGGCGACGACGTCACTGGCCACGAAGACCGCGTCGACCTCGCCGCGGGCGAGGATGGCGGCCATCGCCCGATGCCCGCTCGCGGCATCGAATGCGCCCTCGGCCACCAGTCGCGTGTCCGCCACCAGCCCCGCGTCGGCGAGAGCTTCGCGGTAGCCGGCCAGCCGATCGGCCGCCGCCGTGTATGCCAGTGGGGCGTTGGTGACGCAGGCGATGCGCCGATGGCCGACCTCGATCAGGTGGTTGACCGCCAGGCGCGCGCTGGCGTCGTTGTCGATGTCGACGCTCGGCGCCGCCAGTCCGGGCTGGTGGCCCTGGACGACGATGGGAAAGCCGTCGGCAACGAGGTCGCTCAACTCGGGATCGTCGAAGAGTGGCCC
>JACVXW010000016.1 GCA_015661135.1 Chloroflexota bacterium | reverse complement strand
GTTTGTGGACGTTTCGAAGAAGAGGACCTTCGTGACCGGCGTGATCGCCGCCTCGACCGCGGCCAGGTCAGTCATGTCCACCTGGGTCACGTCGATGCCGCGCCGCGGGAAGTCGTCGCCGAGAAGCACCTGGGTGATGACGAACAACTCGTCGCCGACGACGACGTTGTCACCGGACCCGAGATGGGTGAGGAGCGTCGCCGACACGGCGGCCATCCCGGACGCGGAGACGACCGTGTCCTCCGCGCCCTCGAGCGCCGCGACCTTCTCCTCGAGCGCCCGGTTGGTGGGGTTGCTCGTGCGCGAGTAGAAGTAGACCCCGGGCTCCCAGGCGAGGGCCCGGTCCACGGCATCCTCCTTCTCGGCCGCGGTGTCGAAGGCGAACGTCGAAGTCGCGTAGATCGGCGGCTTGTGGGCGCGGGTGACGGGATCGGGCCGCTCGCCGGCGTGGATCGCGCGCGTCGCGAAGCCACGTCCGTCCGTTCGTTCGCGCATTCGATCCTCCGGTTCATCCGCCTCACGGGGCGATAGCCGCGCCCGCCGCAGTCTAGGGCTTGGCCCGGGCGGATCGGTGATGCCCGACTCGCTCGTGCATCATGGCCGGGTCGGCGCGGAGCGCCGACGGATTGGACGACGGTTCGGGCGGGTGCGAGGGCGATGGATCGATCGAATTGGTGGCAGGCGCTGGACCCGGAGGCCGCGGCCGCGCTCGCGGAGATCTGGATTCCTGTCGGCGCGCCCGGCTTCTCGGGGGCCGACAAGGCCCGCCGATTGGCACTGCTCGATGACCGTTTCGGCACCGACGGCTGGCGGATGGGTCACGTGGTCCGGGGCTCGATCGTGCCGGTCGCGACCGCCATCCTCGAGTACGAGGCGGCCTATCGGGCGTTTCTGCGAGCCAACCGAGAGATCGTCCGGTTTCTCGCCTCGGCCTGTGGCAACGTTTACGACGACAACCCGACGAACGTCTTCGATTCCGACTATGACCAGCCGCACACCGCCATGAACCACTACCAGGATATTTCCGTCCGGCGGGTGATGGCGGAGCTGGTGGACGATCCGGCCTGGCCGGAGGTGACCTCGACCGGCACAGAACCGGCGGACCTCGTGGACCCGGGGACCGGCGATGGGCACCGCATCCCCCGCGCTCGCGGCTTCGGCGGCCGATTCCTGCTCCAGATCCGCGACGCCGAGTCGCCCGGCTACTTCCTGAACCCGGCCCTCGTGCCGATGCACGACCCAGCCCTTCTCGCCAGCCTGCCGGGCCGCACCGAGTGGTACCAGGGGGAAGGCGTCGCGCACCTCTCAGTGGAGGCGTTCTGGCAGGCGAGCAAGGTCGTGGAGGTACGGTACGACCGCTTCCTCGCCCTCGGAGCCGGCCGCGCCGTGCCGCTCGCCGGAATATGACCGGGTCTGGGCGGGTCGGCAGGGCCCGACGCGGTATGCACCTCGGCGGAATATGACCGGGGCGATGGCGGGACCGGCTGAATCGGCGATCCAGCGGGAGTCGGCGTCACGTGCCACGCTCCTCCTGGGGGCCGCGAGCCTCGACATCTATCCCGGCGACGGCCGCGTGTTGCCCGGCGGCGGCGCCCTCAACGTCGCCTGGCATTGGGCCCGGTTGGGTTTCCCTTTCCGGTTCCTGACCAGGATCGGCAACGATCGACCGGAGGTCTTCCTCAAGTTCATGGACCGGCATGGAATCCGGTACCTGCCACGCTCGATCGTCGATCGCGGCCCATCGGCGTCCATCGATGTCCTGATCCAGTCCGATCGCCAGCCACACATGGACAACTTCGTGGATGGGGTTTGGCGCGACTTCCGCCTCGATGCCGCGGAACGCACGCTCCTGGCGAGCGCCGAGCGCCTCCACGTGATCCTCGTGGAGGGGGCCATCCGCGAGATCCATCGCCTGGGAGCCGAAGGCGCGCTGCGCCATCTCGAGGTCGCCGCCGATTTCCTGGGCTTTCGGCACTACACCGTCGAGCGGATGGCTGAGACACTCCGGTTCGTCGACGTCGCGTTCGTCGGCTGGCCGGGCGACGTCACGGACCCGACGATCGACGGGATCCGCCGGCTCGCCTTCGAGATGCGGAAGCTCATCGTGGTAACGCTCGGGTCGCGCGGCGTGCTCGTGCTGGACGGGCGAGCAGGTGCATCCGAGGTGTTCGTTCCGGTTCAGGCCGTGCCCGTTGCCGGTACGACCGTCGGTTGCGGTGATGCGTTCATTGCCGCGTTCCTGGCTGCGTACTGGCGGTCGGGAGACGTGCTCGCCGCGGTGGCGGCGGGCAAGGAGAACGGGGCGGCGGCCACCGCGTGGCCCGGCCCATTGCCCGAGTCGGCGTACGGCGATCACGGCTGACGGCTCATGCACGGCGGTGCCGCGGGGCGTGCTGGACAGCCCAGGCTATGCCGAGAGCGCGAACCCGGCGAGGACGAGGACGAAGCCAAGGCCGGCGATGAGCGCACCGTCGCGGGCCTTGCGCCTAAGGATCTGCATGGCCACGGATGCGCCGGTCGTCCCCGTGTCGCGGAGGCCGCCGCGCCAGGATTCATAGCGAGCGACGTTACGGTCCTGCTCGCGCAGCGCCTGGTAGCGGGTCCATGGGTCACGCGCCCGCAGGTAGCCGACTGCCATCAGTGCGATGCCGCCGGCGAGCAGGGCAAGGTTGAGCGGACCCATCAGGCGGCGCCGCCGAGCCGCTCGCGGAGCGCCGCTTGCGCGGCCGCCGCGTTCGCCTGCCCGCGGGTCTCCTTCATCACGGCACCCACGAGGAAACCGATTGCCGCAACCTTGCCGGCACGAACGTCGGCCGCGGCGGCCGGGTTGGCGGCGATCACCGCGTCCACGATCGCCCCGAGCGTGCCGGCATCCGAGATCTGGCGGAAACCTCGCGCGGCGACGATCGCCTCGGCCGGCGCGCCGCTCGCGAGGTGCTCCTCGAACACCTCCTTGGCGTTGCCGCGCGAGATCGCTCCCGCCGCGACCAGGCGCACCAGTGCAGCGAGCTGGCCCGGATCAGCGGTCGGCGCTGCCCCGGCCCCCGCGGCGGCGGCATTGCGGAGCTTGAGGTACTCCCCGGTGACCCAATGCGCGACCACCGTCGCGTCGAGATCGGCGTCGGCGGCGAGCGTCGCCTCGAAGAGCCGGCTTGCGTCGGGATCGGCGACCAGCACCGATGCGTCGTAGGCCGCAAGTCCGAGCGCGTCCCGATATCGCGCTCGTCGCGCTGCCGGGAGCTCCGGCAGACCCTCGCGGATCGATGCCAGCCAGGCCGGGTCCACGCGGAGCGGTGGCAGATCAGGCTCAGGGAAGTAGCGATAGTCGTCCGAGCTCTCCTTGACCCGCATCCGGTAGGTCTCGCCGCGCTCGTCGGACCAGCCCCTGGTCTCCTGGACAACCTCACGACCGCCGTCCAGCAGGGCGGCCTGGCGCTCGATCTCAAAGTTGATCGCCCGCTCCACGGACTTGAACGAGTTCATGTTCTTGACCTCGACCCGGGTTCCGAACGCCTCGGTCCCGCGCAGCCGCAGTGAGACGTTGGCCTCGACGCGCATCTGGCCGCGGTCCATGTCGGCATCCGACGCGCCGATCGAACGAAGCAGCAGCTGCAATTCCTCGGCGTAGCGCCGCGCCTGTTCCGCTGTCCGGATGTCCGGCTCCGTCACGACCTCCATCAGCGGCGCGCCGGAGCGGTTGAAGTCCACGAGGCTCAGGCGCTTCCCACCCGGTCCGGGGGCGTGCACGAGCTTGGCCGTGTCCTCCTCCAGGTGGGCGCGGGTGATCCTGATCGTGAACGGGCCGTCGCTCGTGTCCACGGTCATCGTCCCGAGCGCGGCCAGCGGCAGGTCGTACTGGCTGATCTGGTAGCCCTTGGGCAGGTCCGGGTAGAAGTAGTTCTTGCGATCCCAGCGGGTGGCGTCCGGCGTTCGCGCCTCGATCGCCACGCCGGTCGCGAGCACGAGTTCCACCGCCCGCCGGTTGATGACCGGGAGCGCACCGGGCAAGCCCAGGCAGACCGGACAGGTGTGGCTGTTGGGGGCGGCGCCGTCATACGCCGTGGAGCAGCCGCAGAACATCTTCGAGGCGGTCCGGAGCTGGCAGTGAACCTCGATCCCGATGACGGGCTCGTAGCGGTCCAGGGCAGCGGCGAACGCAACGGAGGGCATGGCCGCAGTTTCGCACAGGCTCCCGCGGATCGGCGGCGCGGACGGCGAATCGGCGGCGCCACGCCGCGACCCGCCGGGATCAGCCCGAGATCGCGAGCGCGAGCGCCTCTGGCTGTGAAAGCGCCCGGCCCATTGCCCATGCGGCGTCGTACTCGGTAGTCGGCATCATTCCTTGCAAGCGCTCGATGAACCCCTCGAGTTCGGGGACCTCGTCGAACGTCATCTGGTTGCCGGTCGCCTCCCGGATCGCCGTCGCGGCGCCGAGCAGGCGTGCTGCCCGGGACACCTGGCCGCGCTCGATGGCCACGTAGGCGAAGTTCTCGAGCTGGTTGGCCACGGCGCCGCGATTGCCGAGGTGGACCCAGCCGCCGATCGTCTCGCGATACAGGGCTTCGGCTTCGTCGAGACGGCCGCCGCGCCGCAGGGCGTGAGCGAGGTCGCTGCGAGCCACGAGCGCAAACCGCTCGTCGCCGAGCTGGGTTGACCCGGCGATCGCGGCGGCGAACCGCTCGGCCGCCTCGTCCGTCCGGCCGGCGTGCCCGAGCGCGCGGCCATGGGCAATGGCGACGCCCGCGATCGTGTCCGGACTGCCCGATTGCCGCGCCGCCGCCTCGGCGCGTTGCAGGAGCGCTTCCCCGCCGGCCGGATCGGCCGGGGAGATCGTCGCCCCGGCGAACCCGGCCGACAGGGCGAGGACCCACAAGGTCCCGCTACGCTCCGCGAGGTCAATGACCTCGTCGAAAAGGGCGCGGACGTCCTCGCCGCCGGAAAAGACCGTGGCCATGACCTTGCCTCCGAGCGCGTAGAGAAGCGCCTGCACGTCGCCGCTTGCCCGCGCGAGGACAAGGGCTTCGTCTGCCCACGCGAGCCCGATTTGCGCCCGGCCCGATGTCGCCCAACCCTGGGCCGCGCCGCCGAGCAAGCGGGCGGCCAGCGCCTGATCCGCAGGGTCGGCGTCGGCCACGCCCACCGTCCGGGCGCGGGCGATCTCGATGGCCGCGACCGCCCGCGCTTCGGCCTCGGCCGAGGCGACCCGGACGGCCCAGTAGGCGAACATCGCGGTGGTCATGCGGACAGCCTCCCATGGGGCGGCTTCCAGGCCCCACTCGAGCGCCGCCCCAAGGTTCTCCGCATCTGCGTCGAGGCGATCCAGCCAGTCCACAATCGCGGGCCCGCGGAGCTCGGGCTCGGCCGCGGCCGCCAGGTCCGCGAACGCGGCAAAGTGGCGATCCGCGAGCGCATCGACCTCGCCGGCCTCGATGAGCTTCTCCCGTGCGTACTGGCGGATGGTTTCGAGCATGCGGTAGCGAGTGGATGCCCCGCGATCGACGATGACGAGCGATCGATCGACGAGCCGCGTGAGGTCGTCGATGAGGTCCACCCGGTCGAGCGGCGCGTCGCCGTCGCCCACGATCCGGGCTGCGGCGGTCGCCGTCCAGCCACCGGAGAAGATGGACAGGCGGCGCAGCAAGCGCTTGTCCTCGTCGGTCAGGAGATCCCAGCTCCAGTCGATGAGGGCATGGAGCGTCTGCTGACGCGGGACGGCGGTACGCCGCCCGCCGGCGAGGAGTCGGAACCGGTCGCCAAGGCGGAGGGCAATATCCTCGGTGGACATCGCCGAGACCCGCGCGGCGGCGAGCTCGAGTGCGAGCGGGATTCCGTCGAGCCGGCGGCAGATCTCGGAGACGGCGCCCACGTTCGACAGCCCCAGGACGAATCCCGGATCGACGGCGGTCGCCCGCTCCGTGAACAGCCGGACGGCCTCGGTCGACGCCGCGGCCGCCAGGTCAATCGAAGTCGCCGCCGCGGTGGCCCCCGCGCGGGCTAACGGGATGGACGGGCACGACAGCGACAGGAGCTGGAGGACCGCCTCGCCCTGGATCGCCAACGCCTCGCGGCTCGTCGTCAGGATCCGCAGGCGAGGCGCCGCTCCGAGCAGTCGCTCCGCGACGCCCGCAACACCATCCACGAGGTGCTCGGCGTTGTCCAGCAGGAGGAGCAGCTCCTTGTCCGCGAGGAACGTTGAAACGATTTGCATCGCAGGCACGCCGGGTACCTCCGGCGCACCGAGCGCCCGAGCCACTTCCGCCGCGATCTGCGAGGGATCGCCGAGGGGCGCGAGCTCCGCGATCCAGACGCCGTCGGGAAAGCGGTCCGCCAGCCGACCGGCGACCTCGATCATGAGCCGCGTCTTGCCCGTCCCGCCCGTCCCGATGAGGGTGACAAGCCGGTGGCGGCCGACCAGCGTCTCGAGCTCGGCCAGCTCCCGCTCGCGGCCCACGAAGGAGGTCAGCTGGACCGGCAGGTTGGAGCGTCGTGTGCTGAGCGAGCGGAGCGGCGGGAACGTGCGAGGCAGGTCGTCAACGACGACCTGGTAGACCTGCTCCGGCCGGTCGATGTCGCGCAGGCGATGCGAGCCAAGGTCGATCAGGTCAACTCCCGGAGGAAGTCCGTCCTGGGAGAGGGCTGCGGCGACCGCCGAGGCGATGATCTGACCGCCATGCCCGATCGACAGGATCCGTGCGACCCGGTTGAGCGACGGGCCGAAGTAGTCGCCATCGCGGGATTCGGCTGCGCCGGCGTGGAGCGCCATCCGGACCCTGAGCGGACCCGTGACGCCCCACGACGCGTCCCGCAGCAGCCGCTGGGCGTGGATCGCCGCCGACATCGCGGCAGCCGGACCGTCGAAGACGGCGAGGATGCCGTCCCCGGTCGTCTTGACGACCGTGCCGCCGCTGGCCTCGATCGACTGGCGGAGCATCTGGTCGTGGATCGCCAGGGCGGTGCCCATGACCGCCGCGTACTCCTCCCACAGCCGGGTGCTGCCCTCGATGTCGGTGAACAGGAAGGCGGATAGCGCCGAGTCGGCGCCACGGCGCGAGTCGGCGCCACGGCGCGAGTCGGCGCCACGGCGCGAGTCGGCGCCGGGACGCGAGTCGGTCGCCGCCGGGACGCGGGTCTCAGTCATGGCCGCGCGGCCGCCTCGGCCCGGCAACGCCCGACGAACCGCCCGATCCGCACGAGCGCCTCTTCCAGCTGCTCGTAGCTCGTGGCATAGCATGCCCGGACGTGGCCCTCGCCGGACGGACCGAAGGCGCCGCCGGGGACCACCGCGACGTGCTCCTCCTCGAGCAGGCGCCGGGCGAAGGTCTCCGCGTCCAGGCCCGTCGAGGTGATCCTCGGGAACGCGTAGAACGCGCCGCGGGGCTCGAACGTCTCGAGGCCCATTTCGTTGAAGCCGTCCACGACGAGGCGGCGGCGGCGGTCGTATTCGGCGCGCATCCGCTCGACATCCGCCTCACCCTCCACGAGGGCGACGAGCGCCGCGTCCTGGGCGATCGTCGGGGCGGACATGATCCCGTACTGGTGGACCTTGACGATCCCCTCGAGGATCCCGGCCGGCGCGGCCAGCCAGCCGACCCGCCAGCCGGTCATCGCGTAGGCCTTCGAGAAGCCGCCCATGAGGATCGTCCGCTCGCGCATTCCCGGCAGGGACGAGAACGCGCGGTGAGTGTAGGACCCGTAGGCGAGCCGATCGTAGATCTCGTCGCTGTACACGAGGAGATCGTGGCGGACGGCGATCTCGGCGAGGGCGTCCTGGATCGCGGGGGTCAGGACGGCGCCGGTCGGGTTGCAGGGGTAGCCCAGGAACAAGGCTTTCGTGCGCGGCGTGATCGCCGCCTCGACGGCGGCCGGGTCCAGGGCGAAGTCATCTTCGAACCGCGTCGGGACGTGAACGGCCCTGCCACCGGCGAAGACGATCGCCGGGACATAGGCCACGTAAGACGGCTCGTGGAGGATGACCTCGTCGCCCGGGTCGCAGGTTGCCCGGAGGGCGAGATCCACGGCCTCGGACGCGCCAACCGTGATGAGGAGTTCGGTCGCCGGGTCGTACTCGACCCCGTACCGGCCCAGGAGGTGCCGTGCGAGGGCGCGCCGCAATTCCACCGTTCCGTAGTTGGAGGTGTAGTGCGTCCGACCCTCGCGGAGGGATTCCACGCCGGCCTCCACGATGTGGCGGGGCGTATCGAAATCCGGCTCCCCCACCCCGAGGCTGATGACGTCTTCCATCGTCGCGAGGATGTCGAAGAACTTCCGGATGCCGCTCGGGGGCACCGCGCGGACACGCTCGGACAACGCCCGCTCCGCGAGGGGCGCGCGGACCGACGGCGCGTTCACCGGGGGGCCACCAGCGCCGCGGCCGCCAGCGTCGCGAGCGCCGCTGCGCGATCCGCCGGGGTAGGTCCGGCCCCGTCGTTCGATGCCGCGAGGTGGGTGGGTGGCATGCCGCTCCATGATGCGGCCGCGGTCAGCCCCTCGAACGCCCGCGCGGCGCGGAACAGCATGAGTTCGCTCCACGCCGGTCCGATCAACTGGAGGCCCACCGGCAAGCCCTCCGAGAGGCCGCACGGGATCGAGATGCCGGGCAGTCCGGCCATGTTCACCGGCAGCGTGCACGCATCGGACAGGTACATCGCGACGGGATCCGCGGTCCTCGCCCCGAACCGGAACGCCACCGACGGCGACGTCGGGGCGACGAGAGCGTCGATCCCCGATGCGAAGACCTCGTCGAAGTCCCGCTTGATGAGCGTCCGGACCTTCTGTGCCTTGAGGTAGAAGGCGTCGTAGTAGCCGGCGGAGAGGGCGTAGGTGCCAAGCATGATCCGTCGCTTGACCTCCGCCCCAAAGCCCTCGCCTCTCGTCGCGAGGTAGTCGGCGATGAAGTCTCCGCCCTCGAGGCGGCGTGACAGGCCGTAGCGCACGCCGTCGTAGCGGGCGAGGTTGGCCGACGCCTCCGCCGGGGCGACGATGTAGTACGTCGCGAGGCCGTAGTCCGTGTGGGGCAGGCTGACGTCCTCCACGCGGGCGCCCGCGTCCTCGAGAAACGCGACGCCCTCACGGATCCGCCGCTCAACATCGGGATCCATGCCGGCTACGAAGTACTCGCGCGGCAGCCCGAACCGCTTCCCCCGGAGCCAGGACGCCGCCTCGTCATCGGAGGCGGCCAAATGAAGCAGCTCGTCCGGCACGGACACCGGGGCGGAAGTGCTGTCCCGGGCATCGCGGCCGGCGACGGCGTGGAGCAGGGCCGCGGCGTCGCGCGCATCCCGCGCAAACGGCCCGATCTGGTCCAGGGACGACGCGAACGCCACGATCCCGTAGCGGCTTACCCGCCCGTAGGTCGGCTTCATGCCCACGATCCCGCACAGCGCGGCAGGCTGGCGGATGGAGCCGCCGGTGTCCGTCCCGAGGCTCAACGGCACGTGATGGGCGGCGACGGCGGCCGCCGAACCGCCACTCGAACCACCCGGAACGGTGTCCAGGTCCCACGGATTGCTGACCGGCCCGTAGGCCGAGTACTCGTTCGATGAGCCCATGGCGAACTCGTCCATGTTCGTCTTGCCGAGGAACACCGCGCCCACGGCGCGCAGGCGCTCCACGATGTGGGCGTCATACGGGGCGCGATAACCGGCGAGGATCCGGGAACCCGCCGTGCATTGGCCGCCCTCGACCGAGATGAGGTCCTTGAGGCCGACGGGGATCCCATGCAGCGGATGGAGCGCGGCGAGTCCGGCCACTCCATCCAGTCCGTCCCGCCGGGCAGCAGCGATCCGGGCGTCGGCGGCATCCGCCTGACGGAGCGCTCCCTCACGATCGATCAGAAGCCAGGCATTGAGCGCGTGGTTCTGGCGCTCGGCGACGGCGAGATGGGCCTCCGTGAGCGCCCTGGACGACGTGCTGCCGGACCGCAGGAGGGCGGCCATCTCGTGCGCGAGGAGGCTCGTGAGATCGATCGCCATAAGGGGCTCGGTGCCGCGCGGTCAGCGCGACTCGGCGCCGAGGATCGGCGGGACGAGCACGAATTCACCCTCCCGAGCCGGGGCGTTCGCGAGAACCGCGGCTGCGGGAAGCGACGGCGTGACGACGTCGTCGCGGAGGATGTTTTCGAGCTCGATCGTCTGCGCCGTCGGCGGGATCGCGTCCGTGTTCAGCTCGGCGAGCTTGGCGTACTGATCGAGGATGTGGTTGAGCTGGCCCTGGAGCCGGTCCAGTTCCGCGGGAGTCATCCCGAGGCGGGCGAGGTGGGCGACGTGCTCGACGTCGGAACGGGTGAGGGCAGCCACCGGCCGATGATAGCCGAGCCACCCGGCCACCTCCGCTACGATGCCCGGCGTGAACCGGGCGACCACGTCTACGTTGATCAGACCGATGCTTGCGGCGGACGTCGAGCCGGCCGCGGCGGCGATCCTCCGCGCGGATTGGGGCGATCGCCGAACCTGGTTCGAGTTCGCGACGACACAGGCCGAGTGCCGGCCGGTCGTCGCGGAGGTTGATGGCGTCGTGGTGGGTACCGGGGTGGGCACCGCCAACGGGTCCGTGGGCTGGGTCGGCACCATCTGGGTGGAATCGGCGCAACGGGGCCGCGGACTGGGCCGGGCGCTGACACAGGCGGTGATCGACGGCCTGGAGGCGGCGGGCTGCCGGACCCTGCTACTGGTCGCCACGGATGAGGGCCTGCCGCTGTACGAGCGGATGGGCTTCGCGATGCAGACCCGGTACCGGATCCTCGAAGCACAGGGGCTGGAGGCGGGCGATCTCGCCGGGCCGCCGGACGACCCGACGCGGGTGATGCGCGTCTACGCATCAGCCGACCGGGACGCCCTGCTGGCGCTCGATCGCGCGGCAACGGGCGAGGACCGTGGCCACATCATCCGGCGCTTCGCATCGCCGGAAACAACGCGCGTGCTCGACCAGGCTGGGGACCTACGGGGTTTCGTCATCCGGGCGCCGTGGGGCGGCGGCGCCACCGTGGCCCAGACCCCGGCCGATGCGATGCGCATCCTGGATGGACGGCGCCGGACCAGCGGGCGGAGCGGTCGGGTTCGGGTCGGGCTGGTCGAGGAGAACGCGGCAGGATTGGCCGCGCTGGAAGGCGCCGGCCTCAAGCCCATCTGGTCCGCGCCACGGCTCATCAGGGGTGAGTCCCTGGACTGGCGCCCGGACTGGATCTGGGGCCAGTTCAACCACGCTCTGGGTTGACGGTGGGTCCCCGGCAGGCCGAAAGTCACCCACGACTGACCCGCTCGGGTCATGGTGCGCTCGCACAGCGGCGGGAATCATGTGGTCGACCAACCCCGACATCCTTCCGAGGTCCGCCTGACCATCCTGACGGCCTGTCTCTCGTGCGGCACGCCCGCACGATCAGCAGCAAGCACTTTCTGCGGCCGTTGCGGCCGGCCCTTCGGCGAGGCGCCGCCGGCGCACGTGGAGCTGCCGGTCTGCCCGGTCTGCTATCGGTCGGCGGACGACGACGGCCGCTTTCCGAGCGCCGCCCTCCCCGGATTGCGGCTGGACATCCCCCGCCACGTCGAGGAGCACGATCAGCATCCCGTCGGTGACGACGACTACCTCGAGTCGCTGCGAGAGGGCTCGCGCATTCGAATCGGTCGCTGGTCCGCACCGTTCGACCTCGTCCGTCGCTACCTGGTCACCGGCTCCCTGGATGGCGGACGGCGCCGACAGTTCGAGCACGATCTGATCGTCACGGCAATGACGCAACTCGCCAGGTTCGGGCCGGACGCCGAGATCCTCGGCGATCAGCCTGAATGGCGCGCCGCGCGCGACGGCGTGGCCGCGGTCATGGAGCGCTACCACCGCTGACCCGCCGTGTCGCGGCCGAGGGGGCGACCAGCCACTCGAGGTCAGAGGTCCAGCGGGACGCTCCAGCCGATAAGCTCGCAGCCGAGGTAGTGCGGCGCGAGTTCGCCGGGCGTACAGGTCCGGCAACCCCAGCGAGCGAGGCCCCCTTCGTCGGGCAGGTACTCGATGTTGCAGACGCCCTCTGACGGGTCGCAGTCGCGACTGTGGCACGCGCAGTCGCAGTGCATCCAGTGCTCGCAGGTACAACTGGCGAACGGCGAGGGCGCCCGGAGAACGGTGGCGAGGAACGGGCTCGGTACTCGCACGCGAAGTCTCCGGTAGGCCTCCTGATGGTCCTGCGCGCGTCAAGTCGAAGTGCCGGCATCCCCCGCTTCGGGCTCGGCGCTCGAGGTTGTGCCGGCCAGGAGGTCCCGGAACCCGCCGGAATCGAGGATCGTGATGCCGAGCTCCTCGGCCTTCGCGAGCTTGGAGCCGGCGCCGGGCCCGGCGACGACGACGTCC
>JACVXW010000097.1 GCA_015661135.1 Chloroflexota bacterium | reverse complement strand
GGTGCTCGGCAGGGCCCACGGGGCGGCCTCGGCCACGAGCGCCCGGTAGGCGGAGCGAGCCGCGATGCGCCGATCCAGGAGCGCGGTGTCGGCCGCCCGAGCCACCCGGCCACGCCACAGACCCTCGAGCGTGGCAGCCTGTTCGCCCGTCGCCCCCTCCTCGAGGAGGTCCAGGAGGGCCCGCCAGTCCGGCGGCGGGGTGCCACCATCGGCGTCGCGTATCCCGCCACCGAGGGCATATGCGGGACTGCCGGCGGCGGCCGCACGCCAGACCGCCTGGAGCGCCTCGTCGCCGACGGTCGCCGCGATCTCCCGCGCCAGGGCCAGCGACGCACCGTAGCCATAGGCATCCTGGTCTTCGGTGGTCCCGGCACCGCCCCAGGCGTTGAGCGGCAGCGCGGCGTGGGGCGACACGGCCGCCGAGTCCGGTACGTCCAGGGCGATCTCGAGCGCCTCGGCCGCCGTTGTCGCGTAGTACCTGGCAAAGCCTTCCGCGATCCAGCGATCGGTCACCAGCCGGCCGTTGAACCAGCCATGGGCGGCCGCGTGGAGCACTACGTCCGGGCTGGCCAGGTAGCTGACCTCGACCAGGGGCGGCTCAGGATTGAACGCTCCGGCTGCGCCGTCCGCCTCGCGCGTGAACGATTCCTGGACTGTCAGCGGGCCGTCGAGCGGCCAGGGCGATCCGATCGCCTCGGCCAGGACCGGGAGGCTCGCCAGCATGAGGTCGGCGACCCGCGCACGCCAGGCGGGATCGTCCGGCCAGGCGCGTATTCGCAGGATGACCGTGGTCCCACCCACGGTCGCGGACCGGCTTCCCTCGACGAAGCCACCCGGCCGGTCGGCCGTGACGTCGACGGCGAATCCGAGCGGGGCGCTGAGAGGCCCGCTGGCGAAGACCTGCCGGCCGGCGTCGTCGACCGTCGGTCCGGTCAGGGGACCGCGGGCGAGCGCCACCTCGTAGCCCTCAGGCACCACGACCTCCACGGACGACCCGGCGCTCGCGCCCGACCCGAACGCCCATGCCTCGAATGAAACGAGCGACGGCGAGATCCGAAGCGGCCGCTCCGGCGCTCCGCCCGGGTCCACGAGGTCGAAGGTCAGCGCGAGATTCCGCGATTCGCCGGCTTCCAGGCGCGATCCGAACCGGATCCGGAGGACGGCCCCGCTCGCCGTGCGCGATGACACGGCGACCGTGGGGGAACCGGTTGCCCCCCTGATCGCGAAGTTCGTGGCACCGGACATCACCGACAGATAACCCTCGGTGAAGTAGAACCGCCGCGTCACCGTGTCGCGGAGGTGGTTCGTCGCGGTGATCTGGACGGTCACGGCAACCCGACCCTCGTCGGGCAGCACGGCGTAGCGCGCGGCGGTCACGAACGACAGGGACGGCCCGGCGGCACCAACGGGGGACGATCCGGCGGCCGGAAGCAACCACGCCGTGCCCAGGGCCATGGCGATGGCGGCGAGGATCCGGGCGGCGCGCGCGCGCCCGTCCGACCGGCCAGGGAGCCCGCGGCGGTCTGCGATCACGGGGCGGCCAGTCACCCGTCCATGAGTTCCGGAAGGCGCTCCCTGAACCGGGCGATCAGGGCCGCGGTCCGCGGCTCGCCCGCGCCGTAGTCGTCCGGGACGCGGCCCCCAATCCACAGCCAGCGCCTGGTCTCCTCGAAGAGGCGGTCGGCGATGCCGATGACCCTGGTCAGGGCCAGCCCCAGCTCGTCCAGGTCCAGCCAGCGGGCCGGGACCTCCACCGACAGGATCGGCCGGCCGTCCTCGGCAAGCGAGAACTTCGCGTGCGGAAACTCATCGTTCCAGCCGAGGAGTGTCCGATAGGCCCGCCGCAGCCCGTCGCCGAGCGGCGGTGCGAGGTGCGCCCACGCGATCAAGCCGTTGGCGGGGTCAAGAATCAGGGTGGTTGCGAGGCCGCGCCGGCGGTACCCGTCGAGATCGACGTCCCAGGCGCAGATCCCTTCGCGCAAGGTCCTCGGGCCGGGCGGGATGCCCAGCTCGAGCAACCAGCCCTCCACCTCGTCGGGCGTCGGGCCGGGGATCGCAACGGGGCCCCCGCCGGCGGGCGCGGCGTCTCTCGTGGGCACGGCGGCAGTCTAGCCTGCCGAGCGTGCCGCCTTGCGCGGGTCGTCGCCGCGTTTCGATGAGCGGCCTTGGGCGGCATCCACGGACCCTCCGGACGGCACCACCCTCCGGATGAAGTCCGCCGTCCGGACATTGCCGCCGATCCGGACGTTTCGGCCGATCCGCGCCCCGCGCGGGATCGCGCTCTGCTTTCCGACGACGGTGATCCCGGTGTTCAGGCGACCCGGTTCCGCCTTGTTGGGCGTGTCATCCGGCCCTTCACCGACGATGGCACCGGGCCCCACCACGACCTCCTTGTCCAGGATCGCCCGGTCGATGACCGCCCGCGACCCGATGACCGAGTCGAACATCACGATCGAGTCCCGCACGACGGCCCCGACGCCGACCCGGACGCCGGGCGAGAGGACGCTGTTCACCACGGTGCCCTCGATGACGCAGCCGTGGCTGATGAGGCTCTGGACCACCTGTGCCGTTGGCCCCAGCTTGGCCGGGGCGCGTTCCTCGGACCTCGTGTGGATCACCCAGTCCTTGTCGTACAGATCGAGCTCGGGGTCATCCACCAGGAGCGCCATGTTGGCCTCCCAATACGACTGGATCGTCCCGACATCCTGCCAGTAGCCGGCGAATCGGTAGCCATAGACACGCGCACCCCCGCCCAGCATCGCCGGGATCACGTGGGCGCCGAAGTCCACCCGCGACTCGTCGAGCCACTTGAGGAGCGCCTTCCGCGAGAACGCGTACACGCCCATGGAGGCGAGATCGCTCTTCGGCTGCTTCGGCTTCTCCTGCCACTCGATGATCCGGTCGTTCTCGTCCAGGGCCAGGATCCCCATCCGTGAGGCCTCGGCCAGCGGCACGCGCCGGACGGCGATCGTCACGTCGGCGCGCTTCCGTCGATGGGCCGCGATGAACGGCGTGTAGTCCATCTTGTAGATGTGGTCGCCGGCCAGGATCAGCACGGTCTCAGCCGTCGAGTGCTCCAGGACGCTGCGGTTGCGAAGAACGGCGTCGGCGGTCCCGCGGTACCACTCGGCCACGCGCCCCCGCGCGATATACGGCTGGAGGAGCTTCACTCCGCCCCGCGCCCGGTCCAGGTCCCACGGCCGGCCCAGGCCGATGTGGTCGTTGAGCGAGCGCGGGTTGTACTGGGTCAGGACGACCACGTCGTTGATGTCCGAGTTGACGCAGTTGGACAGGGTGAAGTCGATGATCCGGTACTTGCCGCCGAACGGGACGGCGGGTTTGGCGCGAACCGACGACAGGATGGACAGCCGCTCGCCCTCGCCGCCGGCAAGGACCATCGCCATCGTCCGCTTCATCGCGCTCCTCCAGTCACTGGGCGCGGGGGAACTCCGAGCCCGATCCTACAGGAAGAGGCGCGGGTTCACGAAGCTGCCGTTGAACTCGACCATCCAGTGCAGGTGCGGGCCGGTTGTCCGGCCGGTGAGCCCCTCATAGGCGATGATCTGGCCGGTCACGACGCGTTCGCCGGCCCGGACCGGGATCGGGTGGCCCGAGTTGTCAACATGGGCGTACCAGGTCACCAGGTTCTCGGCGTGGGCGATGACCACGATCCAGGCCCTTGGCCTCGGGTCATACGGGTTGGGTCCGGCGAAGATGACGACGCCTGGCCCGGCGGCCCGGATCGCCGTGTAGAGCGGCGCCGCAATGTCGATGCCCTTGTGGAAGTGACGACAGTTGCCCCGGGGCGGCTCCCAGCCGAAGCCTGTGCAGCCGTATTCCTGGGTGATTGCCCCGGCCATCGGCCACTCGAGCGTCCCGTTGTACTCGGACGGAATGGCGCCGCCCCTGGCCTTCTCCTTCACCAGCCGGTCGATCTCGGCCTGGAGGGCCTTCTCGGCCTTCTCGGCAGCCGCGATCTGCCTTGCGATTTCCTCCTTGGTGCTGGCCATCTTGGCGAAGGTCGCCTGCTGCTCTCGCAGGAGCCGTCTCGTCTCCGCCTCGAGCGTCACCAACTGGTCGCGAGCCGCGGCGAGATCGGCGAGCTGGGTGTCGAGGGCCGTCCGCCCCAACACGGCCTCCGCGGCGAGGGCTTCGGTATGGGTGCGCGTGGTCACCAACGTCGCGTGGAGGACGACCAGGACCTCCTGATCGGCCACGATCTGCTCGGCGAGCGCGCGGTCCTGGGCTGCGATGTCGAGCTGCCAGGAGGCCTCGGAGAGCACGTCCGCAAACGAGGCGCCGGACAGCATCGTCTCGAGGAGCGAGGTGCGATCCGTGTCGTAGGCCGCCCGGATCCGGGCCGCGAGGACCGCCTTGCGCTCGTTGAGCTCGCGGAGCTTCGAGGCCTCGCGGGCTTCGATGTCGCCGAGCTGGAGGTCCAGGCGATCGACAAGGGCGTCGAGTTCCTCGACCTGGCCCTGGGCGATCGCCACGTCAACCGTCATCCGGACGACGTCGGTCCGGGCGGCACTGAGGTCCGCGTTGACCTTGGCAAGCGACGCCCTGGTGCTGGCCAGTTGCGTGCTCAGGGTCGCCTGGCTCTTCGTGAGCGCCGCGACCTGCGCCTTCTGCTTGGCGATCCGGGCCTCGAGCGCCTTCTGCCTGGCGATGGCGTCCGAAAGGTCGTCCGCGCGCGCCGGGCTCGGTGGGACGCTCGTGAAGAGGCCGCCGAGGGTGGACGTCAGGAGGAGAGCCAGGAGGATGCGGCGGCCGACCCGTCGACCGGGCCGGGACCAGCCCCGATCGTCAGGCGTCATGCGGCGCATCGAGTGGCGTCGTCATCGTGCGAACGATCTCCGTCACGTGCGGTTGCGCGTTCGGTTCGCTCGCCGGGTGAGACCGCCGCTCCGCGTTAGGCACCACGCAGGAACGACTACCGGCTGGGGCGGATGATAGCGCAACCCGTCGAGCGATCCGCATGCCGGGCGGATGGGCGGCCTCTCAGCCCATCCGGGAAACGAGCATGGCCCACATGACGCCAAGGATCAGGAACGGCCCGTACGGGATATAGCTCTTGAGCGTGATCCGGCGGAGCACGAGGAGGATCACGATCCCGACGGCCGCCGCGATGGCGCCGACCGCGACCGTTGCGAGGAGGCGCGTCGCGCCGAGCAGGAGACCCGCGCCCAGGAGCAGTTTCAGATCGCCCATCCCGATGGCCCCCGCGCCGAACGGAACCGAGATCAGGTACAGGGCACCCGGCAACGCGACTGCGGCAACCGTCGCCC
>JACVXW010000096.1 GCA_015661135.1 Chloroflexota bacterium | reverse complement strand
CGCGAACGCCCGGAATCCGGTGGGAGTTCGGGCGGACGATGACCGCTGCCGCCACGACCGCGCCGGACGTTGGGGCAACGCCCACCTCGTCGACACCGACGATCCGGGTGATCCCGGAGCGCCAGAGCGGGCGTTCGAACTGAAAGGATGGAGCCGACGGCACGGGCCTAGCCTACCGCGGCCCGACTCGATCAGGTGCCGGTGCGGCGCTCGCGGAGTGTCGCGGACTTGCCGACCCGCTTGCGAAGGAAGTACAGCTGGGCGCGGCGGACCTTGCCGTGGCGCACGACATCGATCTTCTCGATCCGCGGGCTGTTCACCTTGAAGGTTCGCTCCACGCCGACGCCGCTGGCGATCTTGCGGACGGTGATGGAGCGGGTGATGCCACCCCTGCGGAGTCGCATGATCACGCCCTCGAAGATCTGGATCCGTTCCTTGCCACCCTCGATGACGCGGGCGGAGACGCGGACGGTGTCGCCCGAGGCGAGTTCCGGGAGGTCAGTTCGAAGCTGGTCGGCGACGATCTCGTCGAGCACGTTCACGGTGTCGGTTCCCTGGTCGAGAGGCAGCCGCGGCTGCGCTGGTTGGTCATTGATCGGGTCAGCCGGTCCGGCCGAGGGCGGAGTATAGCACGGGCTCCACGGCGCTCAGCCGGCTCGCGTCGGGCTCAATCGGCCCCAGGCTTCTCCTCGGAGTCGGCCTCCCGCCGCCGCTCGGCGGCAAGGGCATCCAGGATCCGACGCTCGGGCGCGCTGGTTGGCCGCTCCCGGAGCAGGTCTGGACGGCGGTCGAGTGTGCGCCGCAGCGATCCCTGAAGTCGCCAGTCCCGAACAGCAGCGTGATTCCCGCTCACGAGGACGTCGGGCACGACCCGGCCGCCGAACTCCGCCGGGCGTGTGTACTGGGGATACTCGAGCAGGCCGTCGGTAAACGATTCCTCGGCCGTGGAAGCGTCGTCAAGCTCGAGGTCAACGAGGTCGCGGATCCGGTCGTCCACGCCTTCGTAGCGCGGGCATACCAGGATCAGGTGTTCCCGGCTCGCAAGGTCGGCGGCGCGGGCCTGTCGAAAGACCTCGCCGGCAGGATCCAGGAGGATCGTGGTCGAGGATGGCCGACGGAGCGCGTCGAGGGCGGCGGCGACGGGCTCGGGCCGGAGCACCATGCCCGCTCCCCCGCCGTACGGCGCATCGTCCACGCTTCGGTGCCGTCCGAGGCCCCACTGGCGCAGGTCATGGACGAACAGCTCGGCGAGTCCGCGATCACGGACGCGGCCTGGGATGCTGCTCGATAGCGGTCCTTCCAGCATGGCCGGGAAGAGGGTCACGAGGTCGATTCGCATCTCAAGTCGCCTCGGCCGACGGATCTCCGGGTGCCCGGCCCTTGCCGTGGCGGGACCACCGCGGGCGCTTCCTCGGCGGTCGGACCGTGGGTTCGTCCACCGCTGCCCCGCCAAGATCGAGGACGGTCTCGTCCACCACGATCTCGCCCTGCTCCGGGGCGAAGACACGGACGATGTCATTGACCACCGGCAGGTCGAACTCACCGGGCGGCCCGCCGCGGACGACGAGGACCTCGGCCGTAGCCACCCGGTAGACGTCGGCTACGGTTCCGAGGACGGTCCCGTCCAGCCCGCGGACGGGCGTGCCGATGACCTCGTGCCAGTAGGCCGCTCCGGGTTCAAGGTCCGTGCCGCGATCGACGATCGTCTCCAGGTAGGCATCCCGGAGGCCCTCGGCCGCATCACGGTCGACGATCTCCCGGAAGCGCAGGCGCCAACCCGGCCCATCCTCCACCGGACCGGCCGAGGCAATCGTGAGTGGTGCGGCCGTCCCCTCCCGGTAGAGCACGAGGCCCGGGGCGAACCGGGCTTCGGGCCGGTCCGTGAGGATCTCGACCCGGATGACCCCGTGCAGGCCGTGCAGACCCCGGACGCGCGCGACGACGAGGCGGGTCGGCGTCGCGTCTCGTTCCTCGCTCAGAGGATCTCGAGCGTCACCGAGCCGCCGTCCCGGGCGGCGGTGACCTTCAGGAGCGTCCGGAGCGCCTTGGCGACGCTGCCGTTCCGACCGATGACCTTGCCCATGTCCTCTTCGGCGACATGGAGTTCGATCAGGAGCCCCTCCTCGTCCCGGACCTCGGTGACCGTCACGGCCTCCGGATCGTCCACGAGCGTGCGGGCAACGTATTCAACGAGTTCCCTGGCTGCCATCTCGGGGGCCCTACTTCGCTGCGGGGATGACGCCGGCGACCCGAAGGAGGCGGGCGACGGTGTCGGACGGCTGGGCGCCCTTGGCGATCCAGGCCTTGGCCCGCTCGGCGTCGATGACGATCTCGGCCGGCTCGGACCGGGGGTTGTAGTGCCCGATCGTCTCGATCGAGCGGCTGTCTCGGGCGCTGCGGGAGTCGGCGACCACGACCCGGTAGGCGGGCTGCTTGTGGGCGCCGACGCGGGTGAGTCGAATGCGAACGGACATGGGCTGTGCTTGTTCCTCCAGTGATCCGGGCCTTGGCCGGCCCGGTAGCTTACTTGACCGTGAGCACGAACCTTGCGCGGCTCGAGGTCTCGCCTGTCGTGGATGCCCAGGCAAACGCTGCCAGGTGCTCGAGGTATGGCTTGATGTCGTGCTGGTAGGCGCCGATCTCGTCGGCGGGCGCGAGTCCTTCGATGAGGGTGAGGAGCGGTTCTACGGCGACGTAGACCTGCAGGTCGCCGGTCGATCCGACGGCGTCCATGGCTCTTCCATAGTCCGGCGTCGAGCGGAGTGAGCTGGCTGCGTCCGTGTCGAGAATCCGCTCGACAACTCCGGTCCCGATGCCGACGATCAGGACGTCGTCGCGCGCCGCGAACGAGAACGAGACCCGCAGGTCTGCGATGACTTCGGGTACGTCCGGAACGCCCAGCCCGCCAATGAGGGCCGACAGATCGCCGAGGTCCACCGTCGTGACCGTGACGCCGCCATGGTCCGTGTCGCGAACGGTGATGTCCGTGCCCGTGGACGCCAGGATCAGCAAGTTCCGAACCTGGGCGACCCGGGCCGCGACCGTCGCGGCGTCTGTCCCCCGGACGAGGAGTGCGCCGCCCGCTCCATCCACGGTCGGCATCACGGCGATCCCGAGGTCCTGGATCCAGCCGACGAGATTCGCCGTGCCACCAGCCAACAGGAGAGCCTGCTCGAGCTGCGCGACCATCTCGGCCTGGTCCGGGTCGTCGCGAGCGACGGCCAGGGCTCGCTCCGCGAGCGCACCCACGCCGTGGACCTCCACGAGCCCAATCGTGTCATCCGGAAGACCTGCGGCGAACCGGCTCTCCGACGCGGGGGCGATCGTCGGTGCCCCGGAGGGCACGGTCGGCCCCTCCACCGGCGCCGCCCGGACGTCCACGACGAGCGCATCGTCGATCACTCGCAGCCCGATCACCGTCCAGTCGGGAATACCCATCGTGGGGAAGGCCCCGCCGAGCTGCTGCGTCGCGGACGAGATCATCGATCGAACGGCGTCACCGTCGAGGTAGACGGTCGCGAGCTGGTCGCCCTCGAGTGCGGCCCGGGCGGTACGGAACTGCTCCGCGCGATCAATGCCCGTGTTGTCGAGGCGGGCGTCGAGGCCGGCGCGGATCGCCGCAGCGTCGCCGACGAGCATGAACCGGTCATGGACCGCGCAACTGAGGAAGAGGGCGTTGTCGGGCGTCCTGATTTCGACCTGGCGATATGCCTCGAGGACGGTCGTGGCACCGAAAGCCGTGTCGCAGGTCGCGTTCCCATCCGTGGTCGCGACGAGCAGGAACCCGGCTGACCGGCCCTCGGACAGGGTGTCGACGAGGCCGTCCGGATCGATCGACAGGGCCATCGGGCCGGCCAGGAGCGGCTCGACCTGGGTCCAGTACGAAACGGAGCCGCTGGACCCCACACTGATCAGCCTGTCGAGGGCCTCGTCGATCTTCGTGTCGAGGATCGACTGGTCGGCGAAGCCCGGAAAGTGGGCGAGGAAGTTCCCGAGGTGCTGGCGCTGGTCGCCCGGCAGCTCGGGACGCAGCTCGACGACGACGGCACTGTCGGCCGGCAGGTACCCGAGGACGGCCGGCAGGGGGCTCGCCGACAGGAATTTCAGGGCGACGATCGCGGCGATGATCGCGGCGGCGGCCACACCCCCGCCGATCAGCCAGCGCGTCCGGCTTCGTCCGGGACCGGTTGCCGCCGGGGCGATCGGCTGCGATCGCGCGATCGCGGGTTCCCCGATTCCGGGCTCCGCGGACACCTCGGCCGGCGTTTCGCCGGACACAGGGACAGACTCCGGCACGCGCGTCGTGTCCGCGTTGGGATCCTGCTGCATGCCTGCTCTCCCCCGGCTACCGGCGCCCGAGGAGTGCTGCGGCGCCCTTGCCGCGCATTCCCGACAGCTGCTTCATGACCCGCTGCATCTCGCCGAACTGCTTGACCAGTCGATTGACGTCGGTCAGGTTCGTGCCGGACCCTGCCGCGATCCGCCGCCGCCGGGAGGCGTTGAGGATGGCGGGATCTCTCCGCTCGCGCGGGTTCATCGACCGGATGATCGCCTCGGTCCGCTTCATGTCGCCCCGATCCACGGCATCCTGGGCCTCCTTGGCCATGCCGCCGAGCCCCGGGATCATCGACACGATCTGACCGATCGGGCCCATCTTCTGGACCTGCTGGAGCTGCTCGAGCATGTCCTCGAGCGTGAATTCCGCCTTGCGCAGCTTCGCTTCCAGCTTCTGGGCCTGCGCGACGTCGACGACCTCCTGGGCCCGCTCCACGAGCGTCAGCACGTCACCCATGCCGAGGATTCGCCCGGCGAGGCGATCGGGATGGAAGACTTCCAGCGCATCCGACTTCTCGCCCGTCCCGAGGAACTTGACGGGGATGCCGCTGACCGAGGCGATCGAGAGCGCGGCGCCGCCGCGGGCGTCCCCGTCGATCTTGGTGAGGACCAGGCCGGTGACCGGAACGGCTGCGGCGAACGCCCGCGCCACCGTGACCGACTCCTGGCCGGTCATGGCATCCACCACTAGCAGCGTCTCGACGGGGTGCACGGCAGCGTTCAGGGCGCCGATCTCCGCCATGAGGACGTCGTCCATGGTGAGCCGACCGGCGGTGTCGACGATGACCGTGTCGCGGACGAGCCGCCGTGCAGCCTCCAGGCCACCGCGCGCGATGTCCGGGACGGAGGTCCCGGCCGGTGCGCGGTGGACCGGGATCTCCAGCGCGCGACCGAGGGCCTCGAGCTGGTCCGCCGCGGCCGGCCGATACGGGTCCGCGGCCACGAGCAGCGGCCGGCGGCCCTGCTTGACGATGAAGCGCGCGAGCTTTGCCGCCGACGTCGTCTTGCCGGAGCCCTGGAGCCCGACGAGCACGATCACGGCCGGATTGCCCTGGAGGTGGAACGTCCGATCGCCGACGCCGAGCAGTGCCACGAGCTCGTCGTGGACGATCTTGACGACCTGCTGTCCCGCACCCAGACCGCCCAGGATGTCCGCCCCGACCGCCTGTTCACGGACCCGGGCGATGAAGTCCTTGACGACCCGGAAGCTGACGTCCGCTTCGAGGAGCGTCAACCGAATCTCGCGCATCGCCGCATCCACGTCCGCCTCGCTGATCCGGCCGCGGCCGGT
The DNA here is from genome assembly GCA_015661135.1 of Chloroflexota bacterium. Classification (GTDB taxonomy): domain Bacteria; phylum Chloroflexota; class Limnocylindria; order Limnocylindrales; family CSP1-4; genus UBA5189. The sequence goes on along the minus strand of JACVXW010000096.1, from coordinate 664 downwards.
GAGGCTGGAGAGCGTGCGGCGCAACCGATCGCTGAGGGCGTCGAACACGGGTCTCGGCGGACTCCTGTGAAGGTCAGTACCGACGTCAGCCGCGGTGCGGCCGAGCCGGGTGGTGCGCGAGTTCTGGCGACACCGGGTAGGCCCGAGTGTAGCGCATGGCCGCTACAGCCCTGCGATCGAGAGCTCTAGCGACCTTGTCACGGCACCGTCGCGGATCACGAGGTGGTACACCCCGATCCCGTCTGCCGGCACCTCGAACCTCGATTGGAGGCCGGCTACGACCGTGCCGGGCGGAAGGACCACGGCGGGAGCGCTGTGGCCGTCCGATCGTGCCGCGATCGTCTCGCCGGTGGGCAGGACGAGCCCGAGATTTGCCGCCGTGAATGGAAAGCCGCCGCTGAAGTCCGATCGGAACGACGCGTCGTAGGTGAGGATCAGGGCGACCGACGACCGTGGCAGCTGGAGCCCGACATCGGGCAGGTCGTAGCGGATTTCGGCGTTCCGGACGGTGACCCGCAGGTCGCCGGCCTGGGCCTTCCCCGTCAGGGGGAACGCGAGTGGCTCCAGGGTCACGGGTGTCTGTGCGTCGCGGGCAAGCGGCACGATCGCCTGGTGCTCCTCGGATCGCCCTACGCGGATCGCGGCCTCGGCAACGACGAATTCG
>JACVXW010000095.1 GCA_015661135.1 Chloroflexota bacterium | reverse complement strand
GGGCTGGCCAGAACCTTGAGCACTTCGGCCTGCAGGATCGTGATCTCATCCACGACGAGAGCATGTGATCGATGCGCATATGCGCATAGATGCCATGCGGCACGATCCGGGGGGCAAGCGGCACCTGTCGGCATGGGCCGTTCAGCCCCTGAGCCACGCGGCATCGGTCCGAAGCACGTCGCAGATCGAGGAACCCCGCGCGGAGCCGCGGTGTAGGACGTACGGTTGACCCGAGGAGGGCCGTCCAACGGAAGACACCGAGCTGATCGAGCGCGCCTGCGCGGGCGAGGTGATGGCGTACGAAGAACTGGTCCGCCGCTGTCAGGACGTGGCCGTGCGCACGGCGCACGTGATCGCGCCCGCGGCGGACGCGGACGATGCCGCCCAGGAGGCCTTCGTCAAGGCCTGGATCGCCCTGCCCCGTTTCAGGCCGGGAGCGCCGTTCCGGCCGTGGCTACTCCAGATCGTGGCGAACGAGGCTCGCAACCGGCGCAGATCGGCCGGCCGGCGCGAGGGCCTCGCGATCCGGGCCACGGCCGACCGCCCCTCGGACGACGCGGCCCCGTCGCCCGAGTCGGCGGCCCTTGAGGCCGAGCGACGAACGGGCCTGCTCAGGGCCGTCAATACGCTTCGCGATGAAGACCGGGAGATCATCGCCGCCCGCTACTTCCTGGACCTGTCCGAATCGGAGGCGGCCGACGTCCTCGCGATACCGCGGGGCACGGTGAAGTCCCGGCACTCACGGGCGCTGGGGCGCCTCCGAGCGGCGATGACGGAGGGCGGCCAGTGAGCGGCAGCTGGTCGGTGAGTTCTGACGACCTCGAGCTCGGCGCCGCGCTCCGCGACCTCGGGGCTGCACTCGCCGTTCCGCAGAGGGCAGCGGTCGGCCTCGATGTCGCGGCCCGTGCCGGCGCGCGGATCATGGCCGAGCGCCCGCGACGCGAGGCGGCCCGGCGGCTGCCATTCGGTCTGCCGCTGCGCAGTGGCCGGCGCGTAATTGGCGGGCGCAACGACGGCGCGCGCCGATTCCGGCGCAGCGCGTTGCTCGCGGCCGCGGCACTCCTGATCGCGGCGGCTGCCGTGACGGCCGCAATCGGCTATGCCCTCCCGGGCATACGGATCCTGCTCGGGCCGGCGAACTCGCCAATCCCGCAGGCGTCGGCGCCGGCGACGTCGCCGCCGGCATCCAGAAGCCCGGGCGCCACGCTGGGTCTCGGGACACCGCTCACGCTTGACGATGCCAGCCGACTCGTGGACTTCCCGATCCTCCTGCCGCCCGGCGACGCCATCGGGCCGCCAGACGCCGTGTACCTCGCCGGATCGCGACTGGCGCTGGCATGGGGCCCCGCGGCGGAGCTCCCGGGCACCGAGGACCCGGGCCTCGGGCTGCTCCTCGTCGAGCTCCGGGCGACGATCGATGAGGCGGTCATCCAGAAGGTCATCAGTGGCAACACGACCGTCGAGCGGGTAACGATCGCCGACGCGGAGGGTGGAGCAACGGCCGACGGGTACTGGTTGTCCGGCGCGCCGCATGACATCGTCTACCTGGCGCCCGATGGAACGTGGATCCCCGATACGGTGCGCGTCGCCGGCACCACGCTCGTCTGGACGCGCGGGGGGATCACCTACCGCCTGGAGGGCAACTTCAGCCTCGACGAGGCCGTCGCGCTCGCTGAATCGCTCCGCTGAGTGCCTGCTGCCGGCTATCGAATACCGGCCAGTTCCTGGAGCATTCGCCAGTTCGCGAGCCGGTCCTCCTGCGAAGCCAGGATCTCGGGCGTGACCGATCCATCGGCTCCGAAGTGCTGGGCAAAGCGGCCCTCGGTCCGGGCGAACGCGAGGAAGTCGACCGCCGCACCGTCCGGCCCCTTCGACCAGTCCTCCTTGAGGGCCGGGTTGCCCTGCAGGGAGAGACGTGCGGCCATCGACTCGCCCCGGCGCGGGTCGTATGTGAAGAGCGGAAACGCGCGGGAGTCCACGGCCAGCTTCGCCTGCCGGGTCGAGGCGTCGTCGGCGATGCCGTGCTCCGGCTGGCAGGGCGTATAGGCGACGATCACCGCCGGGCCGGGGTACTCGTTTGCCTCCAGCACGCTTCGGTAGAAGTGGTTGAGGTGAGCCGGCGAGGTCTGCGCGACGTAGACCTCGCCGTGGGCCATGAGGATCCGGGCCAGCTCCTTGCGCCGCTCGGGTCGCCCGTGGAGCGCCTTGCCGTAGGCCGAGAGCTTGGTCACCTGGCCGCCAAATGTCGCCGTGGACGCCTGGCCGCCGGTGTTCGAGTAGACCTGCGTATCGAGGACGAGGACCTTGACGTCCGCCCCGGACGCAACCATCCGGGAGAGTGACTGGAACCCGATGTCGTACATCGCCCCATCCCCGCCCAGGACCCACAGGCGCCGCTCCGGGTGGCCGGACGCGTCCCAGCGCGCCCGCACGCCCAGCGCGACCGCCGGGGCATTCTCGAACAGGGAGTTGGTCCACGGCACGCGGTACGGGTTGAAGGGATACGTGCTGCCGAAGACGGTGTTGCAGCCGGTCGCGGCAACGATGCCCATCGACTCGGGACCGTGAACCTGGCGCGTCGCGGCGACAAGCATCCGGATGGCGCTGGCCTCACCGCAGCCGGCGCAGGACCCGGCACCACCCACGTAGCCGATCGCGTGCTCACCGAGCATGAGATCCGCGAGCGCCTTGTCGTTCCGATACTCGGGTGGAGTCGGCGGGAGCGATCGGAAGAAGCGCATGTCGCGGTCGTACCGATCGAGGGTCGATTCCCCGGTGGCGGGTTCACGATCCACCTTGTCGATCATGACCAGGGCGTCGTGGCCGAGCGCGGCGCAGACCTCGACGCACTCGCCGCAGCCCTTGCAGTGGATCGGGTCGACGAAGATCCCGAACTGCCCGCGAGCGTGTCCCTTTCGCGACGGCACCTCACCGTACTTCTGGGTGTCGACAAAGTGGGCCCGCGTGGTCGCGGCAGCCAGCGCCGGATCAGCCGCGCCGGCGGCGGCCGCATCGATCCGTCCGTCGAGTTCGGGCGCCGGCACGACGACGCCGAGGATCGCGGTGTCGGGGCAGGCGCTGACGCAGGCCATGCAACCCACGCACTTCTCGGCCAGGAGGTCGGGGATCCGCGGCGCCAGGCGGGAGAAGTCGCGGACGGCCGATGTCGCAGGCGGAATGATGCTCCGGGCAAGGCCCACATCGGCCGGCAGCTCGCGGTCGGCCACGCCCCGTCGGTACGCCGGAACGACACTTCGCCCGAACTCCTCGACGTAGACGTCGATGTCGAGGAGCGGCGGGGCGACGGTCGCGAGCCGGTCGATGTGCGCGTCCTTGAGCTCGCCGGCTTCCTTGACAAAGATCGTGTCGTCGGGATGCGGGCCCGCTCTGGCGGGCAGCAGGGCCACGGCGACGCGGTCCGTCGTCGGGACGTCAGGCACCGGCTGGCCCTCCCGGCTCGCCAGGCCCGGCATCGCCGCCCGTCTCGAGCACGATCGCATGGACCAGGTCCGTCATGGACAGGACCCCGATGGGGATCGTCGGATCCAGGTCGTCCACGACCACCAGGCGATGGATCCGCTGCCGCTCCATCTTCATCGCGGCGATCGCAAGCGGCGTCGAGCGCTGGACCGTGACCGCCGGGCTGGTCATGAGGTGGCGGACGGCGAGTCCCGGCCAGTTGGCCCAGAGGTACTCGGTTGCGCGGGCTCGGGCGAGATCGGTCTGCGACAGCACGCCCACCAGCGACCCCGAGCCGTCCACGACGGGCAGTCCGTGGATTCGGTTGCGGTCCATCAGGGCGGCTGCCTCGGACAGCGTCGCCGATGCCTGGACCACGATCGGCTCGACGGCCATCCTGTCTCCAACGATCGGTTCGCTGCCCGTGCGGCTGGGGAGGGTCGGATCCGTGCGGCGCTCCGTGGTCATGCGAGTCCCTCCTTGACGGGTTCAACGCCGATGCCGACGGCGGCGGTCACGTCGATGAGTCCGTCGAACGCCTCCGCGATCACTGCGAGGTTGGCGTCCACGACCGAGCCGCCACGCTTCCCGAAGAAGCGAGCGAGATGGTCGCGAACGGCCGCGAGCAGGCCCGCGCGGTTAAGGCCGGCGCGCGCGGCAAAGGGCGATACCCGCAGGAAGACACCGACGAGCGCAACACCCTGCATCCGAACCTGGAGGTCCGGCCGCGGCGCGTGTCGCAGGGCCAGCCCGGCCGTGTCGAGCGCCGTCACCCGGATGCGCCGCGCCAGGATTTCCGCCCGGAAGCCTGCCGGGATCGACGCCCAGATCGCCTCGGCGTCGGGGAGGCTCGACTGGATGAAGACATCGCCGCCGTCAGCGAGACCCGCCAGCGGATCGCCCAGGCCGAAGGCGGAGACATCGTGGAGCGGCACGAACTCCACCTGGTCAAGCTCCGCGTGGAGCCGGATCGGCTCGTCGCCGATGGTCAGGTAGTAGGTGGTCGGCAGGCCCTTCTTTTCGGAGCCATAGCGTGGATACGCCTGGACCTGCTTGCCGAACAGCTCACCGGCGAGCGTCGCGACCAGCTTGTTCGTGGTCACGCTGCCGAACCCGCCGATCGAGTGTCCGCGGAGGCTGTAGGCACCGGCGGGACGGAGGTCGAGCGGCTTGGCCGGCAGGGCCAGCGGGTGGCGGATTCCCGTGACGCGATGGCCGCCGCCGTCGTCGTCGTGGTCGGCCAGGAGGTCGAAGATCGCGACGAGGTCGCCGGCCGAGACATCCCTGGATCCGAGGCCGGCGGAGATAGACCGGACGCGGGGGACCATCTCGCCTTCGGCGGCCGCCTCGTACAGCGCGGAGCGGACCTCGCGAGTCAGCGGATTCGCCGCCGCGAGCGGGTCGTCCGTTCGCTCAACCACGCCGACGGACCTCGCTCCTCCAAGGGCGACGACAAGTTCCCGCGACGGGAATGGCCGAAAAGCCGTGACCGCGATGCAGCCGACCGGACGACCAAGGTCACGCAGGTGATCCACGACGGCGATCGCCGTGTCGGCGATCGTGCCCATCGCCACGAGGATCTCGGACGCGCCGTCCGTCCGGTACGTCGCGATCGGGCCGTAGAGCCGCCCGGTGAGACGGGCCCACTCGGCATAGGCGTCCTCGAGGATGGCCGGCAGCCGGTCCGTGTAGGCCCGCTGGCCGATCCGTCCCTTCATGTAGCTGTCCTGGTTCTGGACCACGCCGGTCATGAGCGCCTCGGCTGGATCGAACAGGTCGCGGACGTGGTCGCGCGGGTTCCCGACAAATTCGCGGAGCAGTTCGTCTTCGGGAAGGCGGGCGTTCTCCAGCGTGTGCGTCGTCAGGAACCCGTCCTGGGCCACCATGAACGGGTCCTGGGCCACCATGAACGGTGTATCCGACGCCTCGGCGGAGCGACGAGCGATCGCCGCGAGGTCGGCGACCTCCTGTGCGTTCCGGGCGAAGAGGATCCCCCAGCCGCAGTCGGCGACGGCCATCACGTCATCGTGGCCGGCATGGATGTTGAGAGCCTGGCTGGTCAGCGCCCGCGCTCCGATGTGGAACACGACAGGAAGACGCTTGCCGCTGATGACGTAGAGGACCTCCTTCATGAGAACGAGGCCCTGGCCCGCAGTGAAGTTGGTAACCCGGCCACCCGCCAAGGCAACTCCCTCCGCTGCGGATGCGCTGGAATGCTCCGATTCGGGTTCGATGAACCGGAGCGGCGTGCCGAACAGGTCGGTCCGGCCGTCGGCAACCGCCGCCTGATAGATCGCGGCCATCGTGGTCGACGGGGTGATCGGGTAGACGCAGGCGACCTCGGACAACCGGCTCTCGACGTGCGCGGCGGCCTCGGACCCATCGACGATGGCCGGGATACCGGGATACGGCGCCGGCGCGACCGGTGCCATCGGCGCTGCGGACGCTCCCGGCGCCTCGGACCGGCCGCCGGCAGGGCGCGGTGAGTCGGCGGGGCGCGGCGCGGCTGAGGACGTCATGGCCACAGGGTGGGCGCACCGCCACCGGCGGGCGAGGCCCCTCTGGCCCCAAGGAGAGGGGCCGCTTGGCCTAGCCGATCCGTGATCGTCGGCGTGCGCCTCGGCGAGGTCGCAACGCCGGCCCGGTTAACCTGCCCCGATGGTGAGCCCGTTACAGGCGCAGGACTGGTGGCGCCACGCGGTGGTGTACCAGGTCTATGTCCGGAGCTTCGCCGACGGCAATGGCGATGGCGTCGGCGACATCGCCGGGATTCGGAACCGCCTCCCCTACTTGCGCGACCTCGGTATCGATGCCCTCTGGATCACTCCCTGGTACCCGTCGCCGATGGCCGACGGTGGCTACGACGTGGCCGACTACCGGGCCATCGATCCACAGTTCGGCACGCTCGCGGATGCCGACCTTCTCGTCAGCGATGCGCACGACCTGGGCCTGCGAGTGCTCATCGACCTCGTCCCGAACCACACCTCAGAACGGCACGCCTGGTTCCAGGCGGCGCTGCGGGACGGTCCCGGATCCGCCGCCCGGGCGCGCTACCACTTCGCCGATGGCCTGGGCCCGCGCGGCGCGACGCCGCCGAACAACTGGCCGAGCGTCTTCGGCGGCCCAGCGTGGGCTCGCGTGACCGAGGCGGACGGCCGGCCCGGGCAGTGGTACCTGCACGTCTTCGCCCCCGAGCAGCCAGACCTCGACTGGTCGAATCCGGAGGTGCGCGCGGAATTCGAGGCCGTCCTAGCCTTCTGGCTGGACCGCGGTATCGACGGCTTCCGGATCGATGTCGCCCACGCGATGGTCAAGGCCGAAGGGCTGCCCGATATGGACCCGGCGTACGTGGCCGGCGCACCCGTGCCGCCCGGCGAGCATCCGCACTGGGATCGACCGCAGGTCCACGACATTCACCGATCGTGGCGCCGAATCGCCGACGGGTACGAAGGCGATCGGATCCTGATCGGCGAGGTCGGCGTCCACGATCAGGCTCGCCTCGCGGACTACCTTCGACCGGACGAAATGCACGCGGCCTTCAACTTTCCCTTCATGGGCTCGCCATGGCAGGCGGGGGCGCTCCGAGGCGTGATCGATGAAACGCTCACCGCCCATGCACGGGTGGGAGCG
>JACVXW010000094.1 GCA_015661135.1 Chloroflexota bacterium | reverse complement strand
ACGGACGACGGCCGCGACCGTCGAGATCCGCCGGACTTCGCGGTCGTGACGCGGGCGTCGAGCGTGGCCGGGCCGGGCGATGTGCCCCGTTCGGGTACCAAGGCGGGCTCGATCCCTGCCTGAACCTGGCGAGTGCTCCCCGGGGGAGCGTTGGCCACGAAGCCGCACCAGTCCGGGCGGGCGGGTCGGTCCGGGCCCCGGCACAGACGCTGGGATGCGTACGCTTGCGATCTCGCCCTATTGACACGGCCCGCGGCGCACCCGAATCACGCGCTTGATCCGAGCCGGGATTCGGCGTATATATCGTCCAGCGATATATCAAACCGGACCGAGCAACGGGCGAGGAGGGACGCATCCAATGGCAAGATTCGATGTTGGCCGAGATCGTTCGACCGTAGTCAATTTGGTTCCCCGTGTCGTCGCGATCGGCGGCGGTGCCGGACTCGTGCTGCTTGGGGCATGGGCGATGGTCGACCCAAATTCGTTCTTCGAAGTGCTCGCCCGATTCGAGCCGTACAACCAGCACTTCCTGCAGGACATCGGGGCCTTCCAGATCGGCCTTGGCATGGTTCTGTTGCTCGCAGGTCTGCTCGTCCGACCGGACGGCCTGACGGTGGCGCTCCTCGGGGTAGGTGTCGGTGCTGCGCTCCACGCCGTCTCCCATGTGCTCGGCCGTGACCTGGGCGGAGTTCCGGAGAGAGACATTCCTTCCTTCGCCGTATTGGCGGCCGCGCTCCTGACGGCTGGCTGGTGGCGGTGGCGCGACGTCCGAGGTCGGGGCAGCTGACACCAGACTCTCGCCGCTCAGACGGAGTTGCTCACGAATCGGCGCGGAGCGCTGCGAGTATCACCTCGGTCCCCTTGACACGCATCGCCTGGGGGCGTATATATCGCCTATCGATATATCGACCATCGTAAGTTCAGGAGGTCCGATGAGCGGCAAGGTCCCCGAATTCGGGCGGTTCGCCGAGCCGTCGCTGCTCATCCTGGTCAGCCTGAGCGACGGGCCGAAGCACGGCTACGCGATCATGCAGGACGTTGAAAGTGGCACCGGCCGGCCGATGGGCGCCGGCACGCTCTATGCGGCGCTCGTCCGGCTGGAGGAGCTCGGCCTCGTGGAGGCGCTGCCGCCCGAGGAGCGGCGCCGGCCGTACCGTCTCACGGCGGTCGGGGCCTCCAACCTCGCGGAGCAGCTGCGTGGTCTGTCCAGCTTCGCCCAGCAGGGCCTTCGGCAGCTGGGGGAGCACCAGCCGTGAGGTCCCTGCTCATCCGTTGCTACCCCGCCCGCTGGCGGGCCCGCTACGGCGAAGAGTTCGCGCTGGTCCTCGGGGACCGCCCGCTCGGACCCTTCGATGTCGCGGACGTCCTGCTCGGCGCACTCGATGCGCACCTCCACCTCCGCGGCCTCGGGGCCGCGTCCATCCACGGAAAGGGATTCGCAATGACACTTCGCATCGGGGGCTACGCCGCGATTCTCGGCGGCCTCCTCTGGTTCATCGCTCTCGCCGGCAATGCCATCAACGATGGCGCAGAGACTGGTGCAGGCTGGATCCTCATCGCCCTGCTGGCAGCGATCGTCGCCACCCTGGTCGCCCTGATCGGCCTGAGCGCCTTTCAGGCTCGCCGCCACCCGGTCCTGGTTTGGGCCGCATTCGCCGTCCCCGCCGTGGGCGCCGTCGTCTCGCTGTTCGGAGCGCTGGCGATGGCCGCCTCCGGCGACAGCGCCCGCGCGATCATCGGAGGACTCAGCGGCTGGGCCATTTCGACGCTGGGCGTGACCGGCCTGGTAATCGGCTCAGGCCTGTTCGCCCTGGCCACCCTGCGCGCGCGCGTTCTTTCCCGGGGAGCCGCGGCGCTTCTGGGCGTGGGCTCGATCGTGGTCGTCCTCGGCCTCGCCGGAGTCACGGGCGGTCTCCTGCCGTCGGGGCTCGAAGGTGGCGTAATCGTCGCCATGGTCCTGATGTTCCCAGCCGGCTGGGCCGGGCTGGGCGTCAGCGCCCTGCGCACCGAACGTGCCGGCATGCCGCATTTCGAAGGAGCGATCCCATGACCCGAAACGCGGATCTTCATTGACCGGTCAGTAGGCAAGTCGCGCCTGAGGGACGCTTCGCGTCCGGCGTGTCGGGGTCAGACCGGCTTGAAAGCCTCGAACGGCTGGCGGCAATCGCGGCAGTAGTACAGCGACCGGCACTGGGTGGGGCCGAAGGCGCTGTCCATCGCCACCCGCGCCGATGCGCAGTACGGACATCGGACGTCGGCCGGCTCGGCGGGCGGGGCAAAGCCGGACTGTGCCAGGCGCTCGCGCCCGAGGTTGCTGATCCGGTCCGAGGTCCACGGCACACGCCAGGTGAACTCGACCCTCACGGGACGCCCGAGCGGCGCGAGCGCGTCGATGACGGACTCGCGAATCATCTGCTGGGCGGGGCAGCCGACGAAGGTGGGTAGCAGCTCGACGTTGATTCCGTCATTGCTGACCACGATGTCTTCGACCATCCCGAGGTCGACGATCGAAACCGTCGGGATTTCCGGGTCGTGGACGGACCGAAGCGCGTCGCGGACGGCGGCGGCATCGATGCGCCGAGTCGCATCGGCGAGCGGGGCGATCACCAGGTCGCTCCCGGCTCGGATCGGCGGACCGAGGTGAACTCGCCCCACAGCCAGCGGAAAGCGTCCGAGTGGCCGGTCCGAGCGGCCGCGCCGTCCGCCGCGGCCACCAGCGTGAGAGTGATTCCGAGCGGGCTGGTGATCGCCACAACGTCGGTGCGCCAGGCTTCGAAGGCGGCCGACATCGGGCGGGTCAGGATGCCGGTTTCGAGGAGCGCGGCCTCTCCCCGGGGAGCGGCGAGGACCGTCGGCGCGTCCGGTGCAAGCTCGTTGAGCCCGGCCACGAAACGCGCCCGGGCCTCCCCGCCGGCGCGGGCGAACCGATCCGCCCAGGCCAGCACGTGCATGCGGTGGTAGCGCTCCTCGCGCCGGATCTTCGCGACGAGCTCGGCCAGCGGCGGCCAGCCCTCCCCGATCGAGGTGAGACGGGCGGCGTCCGCGGTGTCGTAGAGGAACCGCCGCGCCATCGTCATCGCCCAGTCGCCTCGACCATGGTCGAGCAGGCGAGCGTGGCGGTACGCATCCGGCTCGCGGTCGTATGCCAGCGCGTCGGCGTCGCGCCCGTCATCGAGCAGCCCGGCCAGCAGCTCGTACAGCGCGCGGGCGTGGCCGAGCTCGTCCTGGGCGAGCGAGCTCATCGCGACGTCCTCCTCGAGGATCGGGGCGATGCCCGTCCATTCCGAATCGGAGAACCCGATGATGAACTCGTCGTCGGCCATCGAGAGCAACAAGCCGGCGAGCGCAGCGCGGGTCCGCGGCTCGAGCGCGATCGCGACGGTCGAAGCGGTCGTCACTCGCGCGCCTTCGGCTTGGCGGTTCCCGCGCGCTCGCGTGCGGCGGCCAGCTTGTCCCGCATGACGTAGCCGCCGGGCTTCTTGAAGGATCGGTCGAGCGGCGGCTGGAGGAGGTCGAGGTCCTCGAGCACCGCGATGTCCGCCCGGCGGACCACCCACAGGCGAATGCTCTCGCCGCGCCGGCCGAACATCTCGCGGGCGTAGTGGAGGGCCAGCTCGGCGTCCGGGGCCATGACGTTGCCGCCGTGGCGCATCGGGTCGCCGTCCTTCTCCTGGCGGAAGACCTCGTACGGTTCGAGAACGCCGGTTATGGCGTCAGCGGCAGGGGCCACCGGACCGCCCTCGTCGATCATTCGATCGCCGTTCTCGGTCATGCCACGGCCCTCGGCTCGGCCAGGATCGCGGCGCGCACCCAGGCCGTGGCCTCGCGGCTCACCCGGCGAAATTCCAGGCGCTCCTCGGACATAGGGCCATGGTTCGTGACCACCGTCCGCAGCTCGGCCCAGTCCGGGTCCGTGTAGCGCCACTCGCCGGGTTCGCCGGCCTCGCCGCCCTCGCCGGTGGCCTTGTCGAACGACAGCGCCGGGTCCGGGATCGTCAGCCCGAGCTCGAGGATCCGGGGCACGTAGATCGTGAGGAACTCCTGGCGGAGCTCCTCGGACGTCTTCGCCTTGATTCGCCAGTGGAGATCGCGGTCCTTCGTTCGATCGCTTCGCGGGCCGTGCATCTGCATGAGCGGGCCCCACCAGCGATCGAGCGCCTCCTGGACCATCGCCCGCTGCGAATCCGTCCCGGTCATGAGGGTCACCACGACGTCCCGTCCGTGCATGATGTGGACCGATTCCTCCCAGCAGATCTTCTGCATCGTCCGGGCGTACGGGCCGTAGGAGGAGTCACGAAGCGCCTGCTGGGCCACGATCGCCGCCGCGTCCACGAGCCAGGCGATGATCCCGATGTCCGCCCAGGTCCGCGTGGGGTAGTGGAAGACGTTGTGGAACTTCGTCTTCCCGGCGAGCAGGTCGTCGAACATCGCCTCGCGCGGCTTGCCGAGGTCCTCGGCGACGCGATACAGCAGCTGCGCGTGGCCGACCTCGTCCTGGACCTTCGCCGTGAGCGCGAGCTTCCGGCGCAGCGTCGGCGCCCGCATGATCCACTCGCGTTCGGGCAGGACGCCCATCAGCTCCGAGTTGGCGTGCATCTCCACGAACCGCAGGACCGCGGTCCGGTACTCGTCCGGCATCCAGTCGTTGGGCTCGATCTTGCCGCCGGCGAGGACATGGACCTCGAACAGCTCGTACCGCTCGTCGTGGGGCAGATCGTCGTTCCAGGGTCGAGCGGTGCGGTCTGCACCGTCCGGGCGGTCCGTCCGGTCGCGTGGCGCGAGAATCGGGTCGAGGGCGCGCGGGTCGGTCATCGGTCGGCTCCCATGAGCATACGCATCACAAAGTCTACGAAATGGTCCGCCACCCGATCCGGGGTCAGCCGGCCGTCTGGGCGATACCAGGTCGGGATCCCGTTGAGAGTGGACAGGATCACGGTGGCGGCCAGCGCCGGATCCGTCATGGCGAACTCCCCCGTCGCGATACCGTCCTCGACGAGGCGACGGAACCGCTGTTCGTAGGCGTCACGACGCTCGAGGATGGCCGCCCGGCGAGCCTCCCCCAGCGCCCGCCACTCATGGACGAAGACGCCCGCCGCCTCGACGTCGTACGTGATCACGCGAACGTGCGCCCGCACGAGCGCCGCGAGGTCTGCCGCGGGGCCGGCGGCATCCCGTGTCGTCGCGTCCGGCCCGACCGTGTCCGCGGCGGCCTCGAACCGGCATGGGCGTACAGGCTGGCCCCCTGGATGTCGAGGGCGCGGGCGATGTCGCGGACGCTCGTGGCGGCGTAGCCGTGCGCCATGAACAGCTCGGACGCGACGTCCTCGATCTCGCGGCGGCGGGTGTTCTCAACCATCTGGCGGCGCGTCACCCCTGGAGACACAAACGAACGATCGTTAGGCCCCAATTATAGAGCGACGATGGCGCCCGTGCAATGCCTACGACAATTGCCGCGCGGCCTCGGTCGGTTTGTGACACCTGCTCTCCAGGCGGGAGCTATTCAGCAATCGCGTGACAGATTCCCGTGACGCGGGCCGCTGTCAGAAACGAGACTGCGAGCTGAGCGTGCAACCGTCGACCCGCCGGCGCACTCCGTTGACTACGTCCCGTGTGGCGAGCATCTGACACAAAGTGGTGCGCGGCGCTGGCGCGTGGCGCGAGCAATTCAGGGTCCTGCCCCGACCCACGACCATCGCCGCCCCGCGGCCGGTAATCCCCGACCCCTTCGAGCGTTCTGCGTGTATCGAACTCATCGGCCGCGCCTTGCGGCCGCGCCAGCACGGACCGCCGAACGGTTCCGGTGGCAGAAGGGAAAGAGGTATCGGGGATGAAGCGACAGGCAGGCAGCGGATCGGCGGGCACGGACCCGACGGACGCCATGGACGTGATCAGCCAGGGGGCCACGGGCGGTCCCGCCGGCTATGCGAGCGCCAGCGACCTCTCGGTCGGTGGCGCCGAGCTCCTCGAGGATCGCACGGTCCGCATCCGCGGCGGCCGCCACGGCCGGCGGTTCGGGATCTCGGTTCCGGGCGCAGTCATCGGCACGTTCCTCATCAGCGCGCTGGCGCTCGGCGCGGCGTTCGGGCCCCTCGCCGCGAACAGGACGGCCAGCGATACCGTCGGCAACGGGAGCGACACCGCCATCACCGAACCCATCGAAAAGATCGACGGCGACCGGATCCCCGGCGACGAGCCGGTCAAGCTCGGAGGGCCGGCCATCGGCACCGAGCCGGACAAGGCGCCCGGTCCGGACGCCACGGACAAGTGGGAGGCCGCGGATGCACCGGCACCGGACGCGACCACGCTGGACATCGGCCTTGCCCTCGAAGGCAC